>JAOZTH010000017.1:9162-23808 GCA_029939245.1 Arcobacteraceae bacterium | reverse complement strand
ATCTGTCTCAAACAAGTTTGAGGCTTGAAGTCTCATGTTGGTTGTTGGGTCTATCTTTTGTCTCAAACAGACTGTCAAGTATTGTCTCACAATCTCTCTAGCTTTGGGAGCAAGAGATATATAAATATTTGCCTATCTCCTATATGACAGTGTCTGTTTGTTGTGGTTTGTCATGTCCGCACCCCCACCGAGACGATGAGAGTGAGACAGATCGGACAAAAAAGCTATCGCTTTGCTTGTCCAATAGTCCAATAGTCGGATTAATCCTGTATGCAACGAACGGAAAAACCATAACTCCGAAAGTCCTCGTTGCGGGCGACATTGCCATGAGTGCTGTCCAAGAGCCAGAACAGACCTTTGGTGCCGGCAGGTGAACTTGTCCAAAAGTGTGTGAGGGTTGTCTTGTCTAAGAAAACACCATCCCATTTCCGTATCCCCGTCAACAATGCATTAAAACCACTATCGCCTCCAGTTTTAGCTCTGGCTCCTGCTCCTGTAGTATCGTCTGTACCTCTCCATCCAAAGCCTACGTTTGTTATAGTCGCTGGGTCTAGTCCATCAAACAAAGTCACAAACTCTGCACTGCTTGGTAGATGCCAGCCTGTAGGACAGATATTATCTGCTGTTTCCCACTGGTATAGGTTGCCCCAGTCTTTGTTGGCTTGTGCACCTGCGGCACTTTCTGTATTTGTGCCTGTGCCTGTCTCTGCATATGAGAAAGTGTTTACAGCGGAATTGGTCCAAGACGGTATCGCTGTGCCGTCTGTATGTGTATCTGTACACATGTTTTTGCTATGCCATGTCTGTGTGCCTATGACGACTGCTGTGTTGCCTTCACAACCTGGTATTGTTGGGGTGTCAGCTGGAGTGTCAGTAGCACTACTACTTCCGCCTCCACTTAAACCACTACCACCGCCTGAACTACCACAACCTATAGTTGCTACTGCTATCACTCCTGCTAGAGCTACTGCTCCTGCTTTGTGAGTGAAACTCTCTAGGAAAGGTCTATGCCCCCCCCCGTTTGTATCTCTGTTTAGACTGCTATCTAGTCTATCCGCTGTGTTTGTTGTCATATTTGACTCCTTTTTTGTTGATTGGTTTCCCAATGTGACAATTATATCATATTATTATAAAACAAACTCACAAATAGCAGTTTTTTTGAAATTTACCAGTGTGAATCTATAGAGCCGTATAGGTATTGGGGGGGGGTGTTTTTGATGGTTTGAGTTTTGCCTTTTATGGCACCGCGTGGAGCGGTTTGTCCGAAATCCTTACATACCACTTTGCTTGTCATCTATATCATCATATAACAAACAATCTGTTGCCTATACATAACTAGGTGCATCGTTTGCAAACAGTATCAGCTCTCCTGTGTTTGTTTTGTGTGCCAGTGTCCCTACTAGCTGTGTTTTGTCTCTCAATATCAGCAGTTTGTCTGGGCTTATGATATCTTTAAATGTCTTTTCATTTAGACCACTTGTGAGTATCACTAGATCAAATACCTGCTCTATGGCATGGCACAATTTTTTGTTTGCTTGGGTGGTGGATTCTACTAGACCGCATGTCACTATAGTTTTGACACCATCGAAACCGCTACTTATATCTATAGCTTCTAGCATACCGTCTATGTTGCCGTTGAAACTGTCATCTAGTATCGTCTTGCCGTTTGCTTTGATTAGCTCCAGCCTATGTGAGACTGGTTTTATATTAGCGAAACTTTTTTGTATCTGCTCTATGTTAAGACCCAACTTCAAGCTCATCAAGCATACAGCATATAAGTTTGTGGCATTGAACTTGCCTAAAAGTGGGGCAGATATATCTATAGTCTCGCCATCTATCGTGAAACTAAATTTAAGCTTCTCTTTGATACTACATGTTATATCTTTTTTGTCTAAACCAAACTTTTGTATATTGTCGTATTTTAACAGTGGCACAGAGTCGTGAACTATAGCCACATCTAGCCTACTACTTTGTAGGGCTTCAGTTTTTGTCAATATGATATTGTCTATAGTTTTGAAGTATTCTATATGAGCTGGTCCTATCTGTCCTATGATGACATATTGTGGCTGCAAAAGTTGAGTTATCTGCAATATATCGCCCTTTTGTCGCGCACCTGCTTCTGCTATATAACAGTGGTGGGTCTGCGATAAGTTGTCGTTGATATCTTGGATTATACCGTTTATAGTATTGACACTTCGTGGGGTCATATGACAGCTGTATTTTGTAGATAAAGTTTCATACAGATAATTTTTGATAGATGTCTTGCCATATGATGCAGTTATCAGCACTATCTTTAGATGTGGCATATCTTTTAGCTTGTGCCTAGCTTGGTGCTTGAACTTTAGCATGATGACACTCTCCCATATATTTGACACAAACACCACTGCCATGAGCGGTAGCAACACAGGATAAAACTCACAACCACTAGTGAAACACATAGTATAGACTACAGCAAACACCACTACAAATAGCACACAAAACCTCTTGACACGAGATGTGAAGTTTAGTTTTTTGTCAAGGCGACTATACCACCATATAAACAAAGGCAGATACACGATGAGGGCGACAAAATAGAACTCATTTTGAAAATAATACAATCCCAAAGGCAGTATAAAATAATACAGATGCCACAATTTTTTGTGATGATGAAACACCACACGAGCTAAACTATAGTTGGACCACTGCAAAGCAGTCAAGAGATACAGTCCTGTAGCCATAGCTAGTGTCGTGGCATTTAGTATGCTTATAGTTTCCATATTTTATCTCCTTTTGATATTGTGGTTGTTTTTGTTGTCCCTGTTTTCTATACCCAATGACAACAGATATATAGATACAGCTTCTATCTTTTTGTCTGTAAGTATCTTTGCAAAACTAGGCATCTGCCCTATCTTGCCCTTTTTGCCTGTCCGTATAGTATTGCTCAAGCCGACTACTCCGTAGCCTTGGTATCTCGGCATCGTAAGGTCTCTAGATATTCCTTGCATTCCCTCTGCGTCTGCCCCATGGCATGAGACACAATGCACTGAAAATATAGTCCGCCCCATAGCTACTAAACTGTTTTTGTCTATATTTTTGAGAGTGTATCTATATTTTTCTATATGTTTAGTGACAGTGTCGTCATATTTATCTGTTTGACTTGGTTGATATGTAGGATACAACACGACCCAATACCCTATCGCCCATACTATCGCACCTGCAAAGATTAGCCACCAGCCTTTTGGTATGGGACTTTTATACTCACTTGTGTCGTCACTACTTTGCACTGATGGTTTGACTATGGTTTTGTTGTTTTTGATTTGGCTTATATATCCCAAAACTACAAATATCGTGACAAATAGTGCCACAAACGCACTAAAAATAGCTTTGTCATATACACTATCTTCGCTATATATATATAAATCACTCACAGCAAAAAATGTGCCACCAGCGACAGCTATGACAAACAATACAGCACACAATACCATAAACTTCATACACTTTTTCCTTTTTTCATTTTCTAGAGCTAAGATATGCTATGAGAGCTACTATTTGTGGTATCTGTCCATCTGCTAGCATATTTTTAACTTTTTTATCTTTCATATCTGCTACTATCATAGTCGCGTATTCAAAAGTTTTTGTCTTTGTCTGTTGCCAACTTCCAAGTGACGGCATATGTTCTTTGTCATACGGCACTTTAAACAGTTGTTTTTGGGTATTTGCATCTACATAAGCTGTAGCTATATCTGTCTCGCTTTCAAACAGATGTTTATATGACGGCATAATACTCGTAGGCACTACCGATGTAGGGTCTTTCATGTGGATTTCGTGCCAAGCTATAGTCCTGCGGTTGCCTACTCTTAGTAGATCTGGACCTATTCGTCCAGAACCAAACAAAGCAGGTCTGTCATAAACATATTCACCAATCACACTATACGAACCATATCTGTCTGTCTCATGTTTGAGTGGTCTTATTTTCTGTGTATGACAAGCTATGCAGCCATTTTTTATATATATTTGACGACCTGCTAACTCTAGCACCGTATATGGTTTGGTAGTTGCTACAGGCTGTGATGATTTTGTGAAACTACTTATCATCTCTACAGTTCCAGCACCACCTATGACAAATATCAACAACAATATAAAGAAAAGCGGTCTTTGTTCTAGCCAACGAAACATCATTTTTCTCCTTTTTTCTCGTGACCCATCGCTGGGTTTTGTCTGATCATTTTGCCAGATGTGGCTGTTTTGTAGATATTGATAGCAAATATCAAAAATCCTACAAAATAGACCGACACGGCTATCGCTTTTGCTATATAGTAGGGTCTGAGCATATCTATAGTATCTACAAACGAATAGGACAAAGAGCCATACTCGTCGTAGCTTTTCCACATCACATCTTGTGCGATATCAGCTATCCACATAGATGAGAAATATATCAACACAGCCATCACCTGAAGCCAAAAGTGTGTCGCCATAAATCTACTTGAGAATATCTCTCTTTTATAGATACGAGTTGCCATATGATACAAAGCTCCCATCAGCACGAAACCTATCCAGCCCATCATCACAAAGTGAGTATTCCAGTCACTAAATATAGTTATAGCACGAACTGGCTTTATATATTGTATGGTATATAACATAAAAAACAGAGTTGCTACGACAAAAAATCTTAATGGCGAGTTGTTTTGGAGCTGTTCACTCTTTTCTTTGATTGTTAGTAATATATTTATACCAATTCCCCACAAAAGTGCTATAAATACAACAGATACAGTCAAGCTGATAGTTTGTATAGTGTTGGGCACAAGTAAATATATTAAGTCTTGTCCTCCTGTCCAAAAAAAGATAAACAATAAACCCCAAAATGACAACAAAGTTAGCTTGTATGAATATATATTTTGTCCGCAGTGCTTTGGCAAAAAATAGTACACCATAGCGAAGATAGGAAAAATAGTTATGATATTTGCCACATCATAACTTTGCCACCATTGCGACACTACATCGCTACTGCCTATGTATGTAGATACGGAGTGTATTCTGTCACTATATACTCCATCGGCAAAAAACATAGTGGGTATCTCAATATTACTAAAAATATACACAACACCAAATAATATAAAAGTTGCTATATAATACCATATGCTCACAGACATAGTTTTCTCTCGTCTTAGATAAATTAGACCAAACAAACACACTCCCCATAGTATCCACCAAGCCACGACTAGTAGATCTATTGGCCACACAAATTGTGAATATTGTTTCGCAGTAGAGAAGCCAGCCGATAAAGTGACAACCGCTAGAGAAATAGTGATGAAATACAACACAAAATGCACTCTAGCAACTTTCATCAAAAATGGCGATACTCTCATAGAAACTTTCAAAACTCTTTGACCTACATAATACCAAGAGGCAAATACACCGCTGAGAGTAAACCCATATATCATAACATTTGTATAGATTGGTCTCAATCTGCCATAAGTCCCATACTCTCCTGCGAGATTGTTTAGTTCTGGATATACCAGCTGCCATGCAGCCATACTCAACACAAACATACCTACAATACCAAACAAAACAGTAGCAAAGGTAAATACCTTTGTTGTGCTATCGTCATAACCAACCGCTGTGATTTTTGACATAAGTATTACTCCTTAGAAAAGTTTTTATATTATAATACCAAAAAAAAATAAAATTGTCTACATTGCACATAAAAACTCAATAAATTTCAAAATTTTTATAAAATAACAAGTTTTTTAAGTTTTTTAAGTTTTTTTAGATATTATTTGTAAGCTTTTATTTCAAGGCGAAAGGATTGATCATGATTATATTAGATGCGCCATTTTTAAACTTGCCGGAGATTCCTCTGGATATGTTTCTTCCTATATTTTTATCTTCGTCTGCCGTTTTGTTATTTGGGCTGTTTTATGTGGCAATATACACATTGGTTAAGATGGGGTATTTGAAAAGTATATATATGCCTTTTGCATATATCTTTTGGATACTTCAGACATATTGTTTATATTTTGTGGCTGACGCTTTGGGTGGCGATAGTTTTACAGTTAAGGTTCTTATGATAGCTATGGTGGGCTATCTTATATTGCCTCATCTGTATTATTATCTCAATCAAAGATCAGAACAACGATACGAACAATAAAAAGAAAAAGGAGAAAATAGATGTCAAAACGAACAGTGTCTGTATGGACAGACAATCGATTTTGGATGAGATCAGCAGCTTGGGTAACAGGCTTTTCAGCTGTATTGCTAATATGGCTTACATTTGATACACTCGCTCAAATCCAGATGGGTGATGATAATGATCTTAAAAATGATATAGCAAAAAGGGTTCCAGGACCTACTGTTATAAACTACAACATTAAATATGAATTTAATGAAAAAAGAGGTCACGAGGTGCCAATCATTGGTGAAAAAGAGAAGTTTTTTGGAAAAGATGACTACAGCGAAGAAGAAGCTGGAGAGTTATTGCATATAGGAAAGCTAGCTTCACAGGTCAAAAACTGTATGAACTGCCACACTTTGCTAGGAAACGGCGCATATTATGCTCCGGATTTGACCAAAGCTTGGCTAGACCCTGCTTGGGAGAGTGTATATCTCGGCATGACAGGAAAAAACACAAAAGAGGAAGCTATAGCAGAATTTTTACAACACCCTTCACAATACCCTACACATGCTAGAATGATGCCAAACCTTGATATCACAGCAGATGAGGCGAAAGGTTTAGTAGCATTTCTAAAACATATGAGTTCGATCGATACCAACGGTTTCCCACGAAACTTTGGCAAAAAAGATACAACTCTCAGAGAAAAAAGGGGTAACCAATGACAAATAGTTTAAAATGGGAAGGACAAAAGCTCGCGACCTGGTATTTTACCGTAGCTGTGGTGCTTTTTGGAGCTCAACTGCTTATGGGTCTTATAACTGCTGTGCAGTTTATATATCCTAGTTTTCTTTTTGAGATCTTTGATTTTTCAGTAGCAAGAATGGTGCATATCAATGCTCTAGTATTGTGGATGGTATATGCTATGGTCGGTGCTGCTTATTGGATGCTGCCAGATGAGACAGGCATAGAAGTAGTAGGAGTTGGTTTGGCTAAACTTGGTTTTGCTGTGCTTTCTGCTGCTGTGACTGTGGTTGTGTTGGTTTATATACTAATACAATATGGTGACACTACTACTGAGATTATGGGACTAAATGTAGGTATTTGGTTTATAAACGAAGGACGAGAGTATATAGAAGCTCCACGATGGGCTGATATAGGTATAGCTGTAGTGCTTGTAGGATTTTTGCTGCATGTATTTTTGACTGCTATCAAAGGCACACGAACTGGTATCGTAACTGTCCTTATGGCAGATATGATAGCTCTGGTTGGTTTATACCTAGCTGGAATATGGTTTACAGATAACATATCTATGGATCAATTTTGGTGGTGGTGGGTAATCCACTTGTGGGTTGAAGCTACTTGGGAAGTGCTAGTCGGTGTATTTGCAGCATATGGTTTGATCAAAATCATCGGTGCAAAAAGACAGATAGTCGAGATGTGGCTATGGATAGAAGTTGCCATGCTATTTGGATCTGGTATATTGGGCATGGGTCATCACTACTTTTGGATAGGTACACCAGAATACTGGTGGGAAATAGGAGCTTTGTTTAGCTCACTTGAGCCTTTACCACTCGTAGCTATGTTTATACATGTTACATATGACTGGGGCAAACAACAAGGAGCAGCAAAAGAGCGAGGCGAAGAGTCTACTATAGCAAATACGCCTGCATTGACTTGGTTCTTTGCAAATGCGTTTGGCAACTTTCTTGGTGCTGGTGTTTGGGGATTCTTCCATACATTGCCACAAGTCAACATATATACACACGGAACACAATTTACAAGTGCTCACGGACACTTAGCGTTTTTTGGAGCATATGCGACTATTCTTATAGGTATGTTTTATTTAGCAGTTCAAGGAACAAACGGTATCAAAAGAATGAAAATGACTTTTGATGGCAAGATGGCACTTTTTCTTCTAAACTTTGGTATGCTTGGTATGACCGTAGCGCTCACAATCGCTGGATACCAACAAGTATTGATAGAGAGAGCATCTATGGGTGCTACTTGGGAAGCATTTTTCATAGCTCAAGATACTTTGTGGTACACACAAGCTATGGGCTGGAGACTTGTAACTGGCGTTGCTGTGCTAGCTGGATTTGTCTATTTGGTCAAGGATTTATTGTGTATAGGCAAAAATCCACAAAACGAAAAATAAGGAGAATAATATGTTTGAACCGTTTACCGATATGGTGCCAAGTTTTTTTGGCACTTTAAATCAATATCCTTTGGTCCTAACACTATTTTTGCATACAATTATAGTGTTGCCGATGATATGGATATACAAACAAGAGAAGAGTCGATTAGAATCAGAGGCTTAAAAATATGAGAAAATAGCGAAATTTTACAAATTTCGCTATTTTCAAGAATAGATTTAAGTTTTTTCTGTTATAATTACAAAGGTTTAAAAGCCAAAACAAAAAAGGAGATAATTATGAAATTTAACAAGATCATAATAGCTGGTTTAGTAGCAGTCTTAGGACTTACCGTAACAGCAAATGCGAAGAGAATCAAACTCTCGAAAAGCGATATGAAGAAAGCGACACAGGTGTATTTCGATAGATGTGCTGGTTGTCATGGAATGCTAAGAAAAGGTGCTTTAGGACCAAACTTAGAACCAAAGAAGACAAAAGCGATGGGAACTGCTACACTGAAGTATATCATCAACAATGGTACTCCAGGTGGTATGCCAGGTTGGGGTAAAAGTGGAGAACTGACAAAAGCTGAAACAATGCTTATGGCAAAATATGTGCAGATAAAAGCACCTATGCCTCCAGAAAAGTCTATAGTTGACATGAAAAAGAGCCATAAAGTTCTGATCCCTGTGGCAAAAAGACCAAAATCACCACAAAATAAAAACTGGAAAGATAATTTCGCAGTAATTTTGAGAGATGTTGGAAAGATAGCTATAGTAGATGGTAAAACAAAAGAGATACTATCTGTTGTCAAATCAGGTTTTGCTACACACATAACTAGAACTGGTGCGAGTGGGCGATATATGTATGTCATCGGTAGAGACGGAAAAGCTTCTATGATAGATATGTGGATGAAAAAGCCAGCAAATGTAGCTGAGATACGACCATGTAATGATGCACGAGCTATCGATACATCAAAACACAAAGATTTCTTGGACAAATATGCTGTCGTAGGTTGTTATTGGCCGCCATCGATTGTAACACTTGATGCTGACACTTTGGCACCTATCAAAATAGTATCAACTGCTAGTTATACTATAGACAAAGGTGTATTTACTAGAGAAGCTAGAGCGGCTGCTATCATAGCATCGCATCACAAACCAGAATGGGTTATCAATGTCAAAGAGACAGGACAAGTATGGTTATATGATTATAGCGATGTTAAAAATCCAAAAATTACTATGGTAGATGCAGAGAGATTTTTGCACGATGGTGGTTGGGATCTTTCAAAAAGATACTTCATGACTGCAGCAAATGCTAAAAATATCATATCTGTTATAGATACCAAAGAAGGTAAGCTAGTAGCAAATATACCATCACAAGGTAAAAAGCCTCACCCTGGACGTGGTGTCAATATTGATAATGATAAATATGGACCAATCTGGGGAACAGGACATATAGGTTCGGACGAGATAGTATTTATAGGAACAGATCCAAAAAATCACCCTAAAAATGCTTGGAAAGTAGTGAAAAAGATTCACTTACCAGGTGATGGTGGTGGAAACTTATTTATAAAAGGTCATCCAAATAGCCCTTATATCTTTATAGATAGACCGGTTAATCCAGATAGAAAACTTCAAACACAAATCCTAGTTATGGATAAACAAAGTTTAGAGATAGTCAAGACTATCCAAGTGCCTAAAAAATACTTGAGAACATACAAAGGACCAAAAGGCAAAAAGATTTTATCTAGAGGACCAGTTCACTTTGAGTTCAATGCTGACGGTAGCGAAGTATGGACAAGCATATGGGGAAATAAAATGGTAAATACTCCTATACTTATATATGATGCAAAAACACTTAAGCTAAAACATGTAATAGATGACAAAAGACTTGTCACTCCTACAGGTAAGTTTAATGTTACAAACACTATGACAGATACTTACTAATACAGTATCCACATAGTTTTTTACCAGCCCTCGAGTCTCTTTGAGACTTGGGGGTTTTATTTTAAATACTTTTTTGTGAAACTTTGAGTTCTACAGAAAAATATTGAGCTACAACAATTCATTTGCAAAATAAGTTATTTATTTTTAGTTAGAGTTACCTTTTATAAATATCTGGTATTATGACAATTTATAAAAGGATCTAAAATGCTAAAATCAATATATACTATCTTGTTTGTATCTGTTATATTATTTTTAAGTGGTTGTTCAAGAACAACATGGAACAAAGAGATAAACTACGCAGGTGCTTTAAACAATGCGATGAAAAAAGGCGACCTAACACCAAAAATTGAATTAAGAAGTTTGAAAGACAAAAAAAATTTATATGCTTTAGGCGCAGTAGGTTATCTAAGAGGTGAAGTGCAAATTTTTGATAGTCTCGTTATGACTACATTTGTAGATAAGGACGAGAAACTACAATACGACCACACATACAACAAAAATGCTTCGCTTCTTGTATATACACAAGTCAAAGAGTGGGTAGAATACACGATACCAAATAAGATTATATCAAGAGAACAATTTGAGCAGTTTTTGGAAGACAAAGCAGAACAACATGGATTGGATACAGAAAAACCTTTTGTATTTTTGATAGATGGAACTATCAAATCAAACAGTTGGCACATCATAAATTGGGATACAAACGACAAAATTCACACTCACAAAAAACATGCCCAGTCGGGCATATATGGCACCATGAAAGATAGAGCTATGCTGATGGTGGGGTTTTTTTCTATGTATCATAGTGGCATTTATACACACCATACAACTAGTATGCATATTCACTTTATGACCAAAGATAAAAAAATATCAGGACATAGTGACAACATGACATTGGGCAACAATATGATATTAAAATTACCAAATATAAATTGATGGCTTGAAACAAAATGAACCGTATCACAACAATAATATAAAAATACAATGGACAATTTGCCTGTTTGTGTGTTTGAATACTACAAAATATTGACTTTTTAGAGGTGTTTTTATATTTATTTGGATACAATAGTCCAAAGGATTGTATATGAGAGTTTTGTTGGTTGGTTTGATTGTAGTTGGTAGATTGTTTGCCGTAGATGGAGCAGCTGGGCATATGGTGGAGGCATTGCCGTCTGTAGATATGGGCAAGAAGCTATACGATACCCACTGTGCTATGTGTCATCACATAGATAGAGTAGGATTGGACGGTCCACCACTACACAAAAAAAGCCTACGAAACTACAAAAACAGAGCGCTGTCAGACAAGATAAAAAACGGCTTCCCACAAACTCTCATGCCCAAATACGAGTTTCTAAATCCTTATGAACTTCTGCAAATCACAAGATATATAAAAAAGCCTTTAAGCAAAGATATAGTGTGGGACAAAAAAGATATAGATAGTAGCTTGACTACTTTTAAAGACAGGGCAAATCCCCTAAAGATACAAGATATAGAACAAGTGTTGCCTGTAGTGGAGCGAGAGGGCGACAAGGTATGGGTCATGGAGGGTGAGAAAATTTTGAGCAAGTTTCATCTAGACCATGTGCACGGCGGTATCAAATACACTATGAATAAAGAAAATTATGGTGAGTTTATATTTGTGCCGACACGAGACGGCTGGGTGCAAAAGTATTCACTCAAAACAGGCAAGCGAGAGCCAAAGATAAGAGCCTGCATAAACTTGCGAAATCTATCTATATCAAAAGATGGCAAAAATCTACTGACCACATGCCTACTACCCAAACAGCTAGTGATATCCGATATCAAGAGTATGAAAACCAAAAAGATAGTGCCACTAGATGGCAAGGTGAGTGCCTTGTATGAGTTCTATAGCAAAGATCAGGCCATGTGGACCTATAGAGACAAACCGCTCATCGGTATGCTAGATACCAAAACTTTGGATATAAAATATATAAAGATAGAGGAGCCTATCGAGGACTTTTTCATAGAGCCTTTTGAGGAGTTTATCATAGCTACTTCTCGTGGTGGCAAGAGTATGAAAGTGCTTAGTGTAAAAGATTTTAAAGTAGTATTTCAAGAGGAAATGGAGGGTATGCCACATCTTTTTAGTGCTACTTATTGGTATAATGACGGAGAGTTTTATTTTGCTACGCCACATATACGAAAGCCATATGTGACTGTATGGCAAATGTTTGACTGGAAGTTGGTCCGGCAAATAAACACCGGTGGCGATGGGTTTTTTGTGAAAACTCATCCATATACTCCGTATTTGTGGGCGGACAACGGCTCCGATGAGCTAGTGCTGATAGACAAACAAACATACAAAAAAACAGTGATAGTCCCACGAAAAGGCAAACAATACATACACACAGAATATAGTGGCGATGGAAAGCTAGCATACTTGAGCTTATACGAAGCCGATGGCGAGATAGTCGTTTTAGATACCAAGACACAAAAAGAGCTGGTAACTTATAAGGCAAATATACCTGTAGGTAAATATAACTTTGTAAATAAAAACAGACGATTTTATCCACGACTTTTTGGTCAGACGATATATGAACAAAATATGAAAAACAAAAAAACCCTAAACGACTACGAAAAACGAAGCCTAAAAGCATACAAAGATAGTATCAAAAAATGACGACAAAAAAAAGTTTCGCAGATATTAAGCTACACTTTGATACACTCAACCAAGACCCGGAGCATTTTGTAAACTCAAACGATATTTGCACTCCTATGGATTGTGTCAAAGAGATGGTAGATAGTATCCCAGAAAACTTTTGGCAAAATAAAAATATAAAAGTGCTAGATAGTTGCTGTGGCAACGGCAACTTTCATGCATACCTACACACTAAGACATCGTTGGACAACTTGTATTTCAACGAAATAAACTTAAAAAGAGTGGTAAATGTCAAGCGATATTTTGGCGAAAATATAAATATAACACAGAAAGATTTTTTGAGTTTTGGCAGTGGTGGCGGACTTTTTGAAAATCAAAATATCAAATACGACCTCATAGTATCAAACCCTCCGTATGCGAAGTTCAATGGCGAAAACAGAACATCAAAAAACCACAATATGTCGAGAGATTTTATAAAAAAGGCGATAGAACTGACCAAACAAGACGGGCTTGTATTGTTTATCGTGCCAAATAACTGGATGTCGTATTCCGACAGAAACACTCTGCCTAAACTTCTCAGTCAATATCAATTTCTCACCTTGGATATAGGCGGAGCGAAAAAGTATTTTCCAAAAGTCGGCTCCTCTTTTACTTGGTTTTTGCTACAAAAATCACCAAACAAATATGAATTTACGATAAACAACCACTACAAACTCAAAGATACGAAAAAAACCAAACTCAAACCAAACTCAAAGTTTATACCGCTGTATCTATCAAATACTGTGTCATCTATTTTAGACAAAACTATATACGATGAAACTTTGCCACGATACAAAGTCCAAACTACCAGCTATCTGCATCGCACTACCAAAAAGCACTTGATAAGCGATACCAAAACAGATATATACAAATATAGACTTATTCATACCCCAAGCACTACAGTGTATAGCAAACAAAAGCATAAATTTCAAGATGGATTTAAAGTATTTATGTCGCTGACCAATCAATACGGAACATATGTAGATAACTGCGGTATGACCCAATCGATAGCATTTGTGATGTGTGAAACCAAAACTCAAGCAGATAAAGTCAAAAAAGAGCTAGATAGTGAGGTATATAAATTTATCAACAATATCACAAGATATGGCAACTTTAACAATGTGCGAGTGTTACAAAGTTTCCCAGTGCTAGATAGCTTCAAATTAAACGACAAAGAGACAAAGTTTATAAAAAAATTTAATGAGGTGTATTATGGCAAAAAAAGAAAATAGAAATATGGTTCTAATAGAATCTGTCCGCGAGTTAGACAATGAAGTCCTATTTAACAAGTTTAAACTCAAAAAGCATTTTGAATTTTTGTGTGAGTTGAAACCAAATTTCAAAGATGAAAAACTTGATATTATAAACGAAGATAAGGATATTATCAAAAATAGTGGTTTGGTTTATATATTTGTGATAAATGGTAGAATATTTAAGATAGGACATACCATAACCTCAATGATAAAGCGAATTCAATCATATAACTGTGGCAAGGTTAAATATAGGGAGTCTGGAACATGTAGCACCACAAACTATTTTATATTACAAAGTATATTAGAAATTGGGGAGATAGTATATGTATATGCCTTTTTCCCAGAACAACCAAAATATAAAATATTTGGTAAAATATATCAAAATGGCAGGTCGCCATCTAAAACTGCGGAAAATATTATAATAAATGAATTTATCAAAAATCATGAGAAAAAGCCGATAGGCTGTACTCAAACATAATAAATAATATGAAAACCTATCAAATATCTATAAGCGGTGTAGTCCAAGGTGTGGGCTTTCGCCCATTTATATACAATCAAGCTACAA
>JAOZTH010000017.1:0-9062 GCA_029939245.1 Arcobacteraceae bacterium | reverse complement strand
AGCGGTGTAGTCCAAGGTGTGGGCTTTCGCCCATTTATATACAATCAAGCTACAAGATATGGTCTGTGTGGAGTGGTGTACAACGACTCGTATGGTGTCAAGATAGAGATAAACTGCGACTACAAAACTATAGAAAATTTTGTCAGTGATATAAACAGAGACAAACCGCCACTAGCAAAGATAGACAAAATATCATATATACAAGTAGCACCAAAAAGTTTCGCTGATTTTAGTATCATCAAAACCAAAGCGACCAAACAACAACACACAAAAATATCGCCAGATATATCTATATGCGATGAGTGTCAAGAGGAGCTAACAGACCCAAACAACAGGCGATATGGCTATGCTTTTATCACTTGTGTATCTTGTGGTCCTAGATGGAGTATTATCAAGTCATTGCCATATGATAGAGAGAATACATCATTTGATAAGTTTGTTATGTGTGAAAAATGTGCCACAGAATACACCGACCCTACAGACAGACGGTATCATGCCCAGCCTATAGGTTGTCACGATTGTGGTCCTGTGTTAAATTTACGAGACAAAGACAAAGATATCAAAACTTCACAACAAGATATGATAGCACAAACAGCAAAACAGATCAAAGATGGCTTGATAGTCGCTATCAAAGGTGTAGGAGGATACCATCTAGTATGCGATGCTACAGACGATAGAGCTGTCTCGCTACTACGACAAAGAAAGCGAAGACCACACAAACCATTTGCCGTGATGACAAGAGATATAGACACAGCAAAAAAACTAGCCCATATAGATACAAAAGAGCAAAAATGGCTACAAAGTTCTCAACGACCCATAGTAGTGCTAGGCAAAAAGTCAAACGATATATTGTCTAAACATATAGCACCAGATATAGATAAGGTTGGGCTGTTTTTGGGCTATAGTCCTTTGCATATGTTGCTTTTGGATATGCTTGATACTCCTATAGTCGCTACAAGTGCAAACATAAGCGGTGAGCCACTTTGTATGAACTCTGCCGATATAGACGAGCTAAAAGATATATGGGACTATTGTCTGGAATACAACAGAGATATCATAAACAGTAGCGATGATAGTGTGCTGTGTGTAGTCAAAGATAAGCCACTGTTTTATAGGGTGGCTCGTGGCTTCGCGCCTCTTGCTATAAAGTTGCACAAAAAGTTAGAAAAAAATGTATTGTGTGTAGGAGCAAATCAAAAATCAACAGTATGTATAGCATTTGAAAACACGGCTATAGTGTCGCCACATATTGGCGATATAGATAGTGTTAAGTCTATAAAGCACTTTGAAACAAGCACAAACAACTTGAAAAATATATATAACTTCAAACCAGATACTATATCTACAGACAAACATCCTGCCTATGAGACGACAAAATATGCCAGCAGACAAAACACCAAGACAAAAACAGTCCAGCACCACTATGCGCATATAAAGTCTGTGATGATAGAGCAAAATATCACTACAAAAGTGCTAGGAGTTTCGTGGGACGGCACAGGATATGGAGATGATGGCACACTTTGGGGTGGTGAGTTTATAGTATGCGATGGCGATGACTATGACAGAATCTGTAGCTTCAAACCGTTTAAGCTAATAGGTAACCACAAAGCTATAAAAGAACCCGCTAGAGTAGCTGTGTCGTTGCTATTTGATATATATGGCAGACAAGCTATAGATATGGATATAGGTTCTGTGAGACATTTTTCGGTACAACAGTTAAGCTCTATGTATATCATGTGGCAAAAAGATATCAACAGTCCGCTTTCATCCTCTGTGGGTAGGCTGTTTGATGCTGTGGCATCTTTGTGTGGGTTGATACATACTATAACTTATGAAGGACAAAGTGGAGCTACGATGGAGCAGTATTTTGATATAGATATAACTGAAACTTATAGTTATGATATAATAGATGACAAGATAGATATATCTAAAATGATAAAACAAATTATAGATGATAAACAAAATAAAACCTTGATAATTTCAAAATTTTATAGAACATTAGTTGATATGATATACAATATATATCAAAGAGAGAGATTGCCTATAGTATTGGGTGGAGGTGTGTTTCAGAGTCCTGTTTTGGTGCGGTTGCTCAAAGAAAAGATAACAAATATAACTATATCAAATACTTTATCACCCAACGATGGAGCTATCTGTTTGGGGCAGATTTGACAAATTTTCCAAAATATTGATATTTCTAGGTTAAATTAAGCAAAAAAGTTGTATAATACTAAAGTTTCATAATAAAAGGAGAAAAATGGCAAAAGTCAATGATAGCGGAGAGTTGAGTCTTTGATTCAATTTAATAAATATAAAATAGGAGAAAATATGGAAAATAAAAGAGAATTATTGACATCGATGTTCAAATCAAACGGTGTCAGCACAGGTATAAACAATGATGACAAATACTACAAACAACTCAAAATTGATTTAGACAACAGAATAGAGCAGCTAGAAAAACTTCCTGCCATGCATGATGTATCACTCAAAGAGAGTTTGAAAGAAAAAGGTATAGACAGACGTGACTTCATGAAGTGGGCGACAGCGGCATGTGCTATGTTATCGCTTCCAGGTAGCTTCACACCAGCAGTAGCAAAAGCGGCCGAGCTAGCAGACAGGTTGCCTATAATATGGCTACATATGGCAGAATGCACCGGATGTTCTGAGTCACTTTTGCGGTCGGAAAATCCATCTATAGATAGCTTGATATTTGATCATATATCGCTCGAATATCACGAGACACTCATGTCGGCATCTGGCTGGCAAGCGGAGCAAAATCTAGAAAATGCTATGGCAAAATACAAGGGTAGATATGTGCTGATGGTTGAGGGTGCTATACCTATGAACAATCATGGTGAGTTTTTGACCATAGGCGGACATGGCAAAAAAGGTGTAGATAGAGCAAACGAAGCGGCCTCCGATGCGGCGGCGATATTTGCTATAGGTACTTGCTCGTCATTTGGTGGAGTTCAAGCGGCAGCACCAAACCCTACAGGAGCTGTATCTATGAGCGAAGCTACTGGCAAAACTGTCATAAATGTCCCCGGTTGTCCTCCTAGTGAGAAAAACATCGTAGGGACATTGCTTCACTTTTTGCTATATGGAACTTTGCCAGCTTTAGATGCTTATAACCGACCACAATGGGCTTATAAAAGAAGAGTTCATGACCTATGTGAGCGTAGAGGGCATTTTGATGCAGGAGAGTTTGTAGAACAATTTGGCGATGATGGAGCAAAAGAGGGATACTGTCTATACAAAGTAGGATGCAAAGGTCCGTATACATTTAACAACTGTTCAAAAAACAAGTTCAACCAAGGCACATCGTGGCCGGTGCAAGCTGGTTTTGGGTGTATGGGCTGTAGTGAGCCTGACTTCTGGGATACTATGGGAGTAGTCGGAGAACCACTCAAAGACAGACTCTATCGGACTACATTTGGTGGGCTGGGAGCAGATGCGACCGCCGACAAGATAGGTATAGGATTGCTGACACTTACAGCAGTAGGTATAGCGGCACACGCGACGATTGCGGCCATAAAACCGCCAAAAGAATAAGTTAGCAAAAGGAGAAAATATGGCAAAAAGAATAATAGTAGACCCGATAACTAGAATAGAGGGACACCTAAGAGCAGAGGTAATAGTAGGAGATGATGGAGTAGTTCAAGATGCATTTGTATCATCTACTTTATGGAGAGGGCTAGAGGTCATAGCAAAGGGGCGAGACCCTAGAAACTTGCCACTGATGATGCAACGAATATGTGGAGTATGTACTTACTCGCACTATCTCAAAAGCACCATGGCAGTAGAAGATGCACTAGGTATCAAGATACCTTACAATGCCGAGCTAGTCAGGACACTGATGAATGCAGCTTTATTTTTGCATGATCATCCAGTGCACTTTTATCATCTACACGGGGTTGATTGGGTTGATATAACTTCAGCACTTCAAGCAGATCCTAGAAAAGCTAGCGAGTTAGCATTTAAGTATACCGATAGTCCTATAGGCACAGGCGAAAACGATCTTAAAAAAGTTCAAGAAACTATAACAAAGTTTGCTAAACATCCACAAGGACTTGGACCATTTGCAAATGCATATTGGGGACACTCAACATACAAAATGTCACCAGAACAAAACCTCATAGCCTTGTCTCATTATCTCAAAGCTCTTGAGATGCAAAGAATGGCAGCACAGATGATGGCTATATTTGGTGGCAAACAACCACATCCACAAAGTTTGGTTGTAGGCGGTATCACATCGGTTATGGATATACTTGACCCATCTCGTATGGGTGAATATATGGTTAAGTTCCAAAAGATGGCAGACTTTGTTACAAACGCATATCATGCAGATATCAAGATGGCAGCAGAAGTTTATGCTACAGAGGGTTCTGTAGTCAAACCTGTGGGAGTCAAAAACTTCATGGCTTACAAAGATTTTATGGTAGGCAAAGATGAATATCTGTTTGATAGTGGATACATACTAAATGGCGACATCTCAAAGGTGTTTGATATAGATGAAGAGCTTATCACAGAAGAAGCTACTCACTCATGGTATGAAAACGACAAAGCCTTGCATCCTTATGACGGTGAAACATCACCAAAATACACAGGGTTCAAAGATAGTCAAACTGTAGGACCAGACGGGCAGATGATAGATAGCAAGATCATAGACGAAAATGCAAAATACAGCTGGATAAAAGCTCCACGATACGATGGCAAACCTATGGAAGTAGGACCACTTGCATGTCTGTTGGTAAGCTATGTACGAGGCAACAAAATAGTCCAAGCTACGGTAAATAAATTTCTCAAAGATACAGGCTTGCCAGTAGCTGCTTTGTTTACAACTTTGGGGCGAACGGCTGCTCGTATGCTCCAAGCACAGATAATAGCAGACAATACTATGAAAGCATTTAACAATCTTATCCAAAATCTCAAAGTAGATCAAGAGACATGTGCTACATATACGATAGACAAAGACAAAGAATACAAAGGTAGAGGTATGGGCGATGTGCCTCGTGGAATGCTTAGTCACTGGATTCGTATCAAAAACGGTGTCTGTGAAAACTATCAAGCAGTAGTGCCATCTACTTGGAATGCTAGTCCAAAAGATGCACAAGGTCAGCACGGACCGTATGAAGCGGACTTGATAGGGTTAAAGATAGCTGACTTGTCTAAACCTCTTGAGATAATACGAATCATACACTCATATGACCCATGTATCGCTTGTGCTGTGCATGTCATGGATACCAAAGGCAACAAACTTAGTGAATACAAAGTTGATCCGCTTTATGACACTAGTTGTAGTGTATAGGAGTTCAAGATGGAAGCAAATATAGAGATACAAAGAGAAGTTGAGTTTGGTGCTGCTTATAGATGGCAACACTGGATCAGAGTGGTGGCTATCACAGGGCTTACTATCACTGGATTTTATCTAGCGATGCCTTTTGTGACACCAGCGGTCAATGCAGAACCCACAAACTTCATGAATGCACTTTTTCGAAGTTGGCATATGATATTTGGTTTTGTTTTGATAGGTATTATCATATACAAAACATATTTTTTCATATTTGAAAAAGACAATGAGAGAGAAAGACTAGCTATAAAGGACCTGATCAAACCAAAAGTATGGTCACAAACTATAGGGTATTATCTACTTATATCAAAACACCCGAAACAAAGCGGAGAATACAATCCACTACAGTTTATGGCTTATCTTACATTTTATCTTGTGATGGTTATACTTATCATCACTGGTTTGATATTGTTTGTGCACTCATACCACGATGGGTTAGGTGCTTTGCTTTATACTCCTATGAGAAGTATAGAGGTTATGCTAGGTGGTCTTGCATGGGTGAGACAACTTCATCATATAGCTACTTGGGGGGTCATACTGTTTGCTGTGGTGCATGTATATATAGTCATATTTAACTCAGTATTTAGACTAGAAGGTGCCATGGATGCTGTGTTTAGTGGCTTAAAATGGCACAGCAAAGAAAAGAAATAGTAGAATACAAAACTTGAAGATACTTATATTAGGCATAGGCAACATACTATTTGGAGATGAGGGCATAGGGGTTCATCTAGCTCACTATATCAAAGACAAATACAGTTTTGGTTCGCAAGAGCATACTGTAGATATCTTAGATGGTGGCACCCTAGCCCAACGGCTCATACCTATCATCACCGAATACGACAAAGTAGTCGTGATAGATTGTGTCAAAGTGCTAGATGCTAGTATAGGCGAGGTGTATAACTTTGACTTTCAAGATATGCCAGAGTATATAACATGGAACGGTAGTGCTCATGAGGTAGAGATGCTGCAAACATTGCAGATGATCGAACTCATGGGTGACTTACCGCCTATCAAGATTATAGGTGTGATACCGCATGTCATAGGTGAAAACAGCACATTTACTATGACTCCAGCTGTGCTAAATGCTTCGAAACTGATGGAAAGTGAGATAATCAAATACATAAAAAGTTTTGATATAGAAGTATCTATCAAAAGCGATGCCGACTTGGTTGCAATATCGAAAACATCGTATCTAAAAGGTGTTATGTGATACTGGAGTTTAGATTTGAGTTTAGTAAAGATAGTTTTGTATATGAAAATATACTTCAAAAACTACAAGCCCAAACTAATATCAACTCTAAACTTATAAAATCACAGGGTAAATTGTGTCTATATGTGGGTAGCGAAGAGACGCAGATATTGAAAGAGTTTGCTACAAAGTTGTCAAGCAGTTTGCCACTATCTATTTACTTGACAAAGACACAAGTCCAAGCTGTGGCAACTATACCAGACGATATTGGCAAACCGCTCATGGATACAAAATCCAAGCCACCTGTGGGATTTTGTCCGCAGTGTCTAGCAGATATCAATGACACACGACACAAAGACTATGCCAATATATTCAAAGAGTGTAGCTGTTGTGGATATGGTCTAAACACGACAGGCAAAAACTATCTACCACAGATACAAAACCTAGCACGAGATATAAAAGATGGCAAATATATCAAGCTAAATACAGGTTATGGCACATATACGGTAGGGGCGATAGGTCCAAGGTGCAACAACTTTGAGTATGATATAGTCGCATATGATCTAGCAGTTTGTGAAAAATACACGACTATAACCTCTCATGAAGTCCTAGCCATGGGAGCTATAGAAAAGCCGTCTATCAAGCTCAAAACAAATCTAAAATTTAAGATAGACTTTGAAGAGACAGTCAAAGAACTTGTGCGATTTAAGTTAAGTGACGATGTGCTACTATACCTACTATCAAAAGAGTTGTATGCTCTTGATATAGAGTTGATATTTATCACGAAAGAAAACATAGCATATGATGTGCAGTTTGATGATATCAAACCACCACGAGAGATATTGCCACCACAGTGTGTAGTGGGTGCAAATGATATTTTGATAACAGATGAGCTAAAAACAGACAAAAACTATGTAGAATATTTTGATAATATGTTGAAAAACCACCGACTACAAAAGCAGACAGTAGCAGGGGTGTGCTTGTCAAAACATACTCAAAACTCTGTGCTGTTGTATGGTGAAAAATTTGGTATAGCGGAGAGCTTGAGCTTCAAAATAGAGCAAAACAGTATAGCAAATATATTTGATACTATCGCCACAGCCGACGAAAGCGGAGCAAAACTAGTACAAAATTATCAAGATAATTTCAAAGATATATGCAAAGATATTATAGATATTAAGTTTGACCCCCGAGACACAGATATAGGCAACTTGGTGCGAATATGGGGTATAGTAGCTATAGTGTTAGGCTATACCACCAACTCAAACTTAGCACAAGCTGGAGAAGTGTTGATAGAAAATATCCTCAACTTCCAAGGCGACAAAGGTCCTAGAGTGGATTATAAGATAGCAAACGATACCAAGACTATAGACACAGTGATGCTAGTGCGGACTGCCATGAGTTTCAGGCTCGCTGGCATAGAGAGCTTGACCTTGAGCTACGGAGTGGTTGAGAGTTTTTGTGATTTTCTGTCGCTATACCTAGACGATATAGCACAGACTATGGACGTATCTAGTGTCGTGGCTATGGGCGATATGCTAGAGGTTAAGCCACTGTTTATAAATATGAGCGAAAATATGTCAAAAAAACACAAGATATATTTCCCCAAAAAGCAGTAGGAGATAGTAGTGGAATATGGACTGTATATCGTGTTTTGGTATGGGTTGCTTCATGCGATAAGTCCAGACCACCTTGTAGCTATAGCGAACTTCTCTATAGGTAAATCAAAGTTCAAAACTATATTTGTCACGGTGCTGTTTGCAGTTGGGCATGGTGTAGCTATATTTTTGCTGGCTGTTTTGTTGTCATCTGTAGATATAGGCGACCATATATTGGCTTGGGGCGACACAATCAGCGCAGCTGTGATACTAGGCTTGGGTCTGTATCTGCTATATATGGTCGTGACCGACCAGATACAGCTAAAGAGACATATACACAAAGACAAAGAGCATGTGCATATATGGTTTGGCAAAGACCATACACACGACAGACAAGGCGAGAGAGGTGCTTTTGGCATAGGTGTGCTTATGGGTATAGGCGGTGTGCGAGGGGCTATCATATCTCTAGGAGCTATAAGCGGTGGCGAAGTGGGACTGGGTGTAGTGCTGATGTTTGTGCTGGGTGTGTCTGTGGTATTTCTGGTATTTGGTGCTGTGATGCTATATATAAACCAAAACTTGCTCAAAAACAAAAGAAACATAAAGCTAGTGCTAGCAACTACTGGGGCAGTGAGTGTCGCGGTGGGTGCTGGTATGTTGATATAAAACTTATACGAAATCACCACGGCTAGTTTTATAGAAAGTTTGGACTTCGTCCAATCGCCACGGCTACTTTTCTAGTGTTGGCAAACTTTAATTTAGCAGTATCCAAGCTATCAACGGACATTTCGATAGCTCTGCAACTATTGTTGTCGTCTACATAATCGTCTATGGATGTGCGAAAACTTAAGTTGTTGATTTCTACTTAAACCAACTAAGACAGAGAACGAAAAACTGTGCATGATTTTCCTTTTATAATAATCTA
>JAOZTH010000075.1:2845-7652 GCA_029939245.1 Arcobacteraceae bacterium | reverse complement strand
CTAAGTATAAGAAAAACTAATAATAAACTACTCTAAAGTTTACCAGACCCATATTTTTCATATATGTCCTATTTTTGATGCGTAGCAATTTGTCAAGTATTGTTTTATATTCTTGTGTTGGTCTCCATGTGATAAATACAACACGTAAAACAAGAGAATCGCTTTTTTCACAGAAACTTTGGACTTCGTCCAACCGCCTCGGCTAGTTTTGCTTGCAAAAAATGTTTCCTGTAAAAAACTTTCTATAAAACTAGCCGTGGCGATTTTTTATGATAACAAAAAAACTTTCTACAAAACAACACAAACTATTATATCAAATCACCCCTAAACAAACCCAAACTTACTTTTTGCACTTGCCCAACACTAGATTTTTTCTGTTTTTTTCGACAGTCTTTTTGCCTATGCCCTTGACCTTTGATAGTTCGTCTATACTCTTGAAGCACTTAACTTTGGTTCTATACGACACTATATCGCTGGCCTTTTTGACCCCTACTCCTTTGAGACTTGCAAAATCCTTTTGTGTGGCACTGTTTATATGGACAACCGCAAACATCAACGACACCGATACCAATAACACAAATAATATTTTCATAATAATCCTTTTTATTTTCTGTAGGTAGTCCATCTAGCTTGTATCCAAGAAAGACAAAAACTAACTTAAAACAACAAGCACAGAGGTTTTTTAGAGGTGCTCTTAACTATTCTTTGTCTATAAGGTTTCTTTGCTCTAGGTCAATACCTGCCATATCGTCAGCATTTTGTATATCTAGCTCGTCCTCTTTGTGTTTGGGACACTTCGCTATAGACACGACTTTGTCGCCTTTGTCTACATTGACTATAGTCACACCACTTGTGTTTCGTCCTGCTCTTCGTATGGTTTGCATATCTACTCGTATCATCTTGCCTACAGATGTGAGTGCCATGAGGTCTTGCTCTACATCTACTAGCACATTGCCTATGACCTTTTTGCCTGTTTTTGCCGATAGTTTCATAGATATGACACCACTACCTGCTCTGTTGGTCAGACGATATGCTTCTACTTGTGTTCGTTTGCCGACTCCGTTTTCGCTCACTGTTAATAGCTCTTGGAGTTCATCGTCTACTATATCTGCATCTACTACATAATCTTTTGGATTTTTGAACTTGATACCTCGCACACCTTTGGTGCTTCGCCCTTGTGATTTGAGCTTCTCTATCTCAAATCGTATCACCTGACCTAGAGCTGTAAATACCATGATATATCTAGAATGCTTGTCGGCTATCTGTGCTGTGACTACCTCATCGCCATCGCTTAGCACTATAGCTCGCACACCATTTACTCGTATATTGCTATAGTCGCTTAGCACCGTTCGCTTGGTTATGCCAAGTTTAGTGAAAAATGTCAGAGACTTGCTCTCGTCAAAATCATTTGTAGGAATTATCGCCATAATTGTTTCGTTTGGTTTTAGGTTGATCAGATTTACCACCGCTTTGCCTTTGGCAGTTCTGCTTCCCTCTGGTATCCTATAAACTTTGAGCCAATACAGCTGACCTAAGTTTGTCACAAACATAAGTGTATCGTGTGTATTTGATACAAAAAACTTCTCTATGAAGTCATCGTCATGAGTAGTCACAGCGACCTTGCCTTTGCCGCCTCGGCGTTGTTTTTCATATGATTTTATAGGCACTCGCTTGACATAGCCGTTGTGTGTAATAGTCACGACCATAGGTTCGTTTGGTATCAAGTCTTCCATATCTATATCATCGTAGCTATCTTCTATGGTGGTCACTCGTGGTGTGGCGTATTTCTCTTTTGATTGGACTGCTTCCTCTTTGATGATCTCATTTAACCTATCTTCGCTTTTAAGTATAGTTTGTAGCTCTTTTATGATCTTAAGCAACTCTTTGAGCTCCTCTTCTAGCTTCTCTCGCTGTAGTCCAGTGAGTCGCCCTAGTCTCATATCCAATATAGCTTGAGACTGGATAGCAGTCAAGTCAAATGACACAGACAAGCTCTCTTTTGCTTCTTTGTCTGTCTTGCTAGATCGGATTATCTTGACTACATCATCTATGTTGTCCAGAGCTATTTTCAGCCCCTCTAGTATGTGTGCTTTGGCTTTGGCTTTTTCTAGTTCAAATATTGTTCGTCTGATTATCACTGTTTTTCTGTGCGATATAAACACTTCCAAAATCTCTTTGAGGTTAAATATCTTTGGTTCTTTGTTGTATACCGCTAGTAGTATGATACCAAATGTAGTTTGTATCGGTGTAGTTTTGTATAGATTGTTTAAAACTATCTCCGCCATAGCATCTTTTTTGAGCTCTATGACTACTCTGGTGCCGTCTTTGTCTGACTCATCTCGCACTTCTGATATACCTTCTAAAGTCTTGACTTTTGCTAGTTCAGATATCTGCAATATCAGCTTCGCTTTGTTTACTTGGTATGGCAACTCATCAAGCACTAGCACCTCTTTTTTGCCTTTTTGTTCTATGTGATGTTTGGCTCGTAGTTTGACTTTACCTCGTCCTGTGCGATATGCATCGGTAAAGCCTTGTCGCCCATGTATGGTAGCTCCCGTAGGAAAGTCAGGACCTTGGATAAACCCCATAAGCTCCTCTATAGTGCTGTCTGGATTGTCCACTAGGTGCAATATAGCATCTAGTAGTTCGCCCAGGTTGTGTGGCGGTATCTTTGTAGCCATACCGACCGCAATACCCTCACTGCCATTTGCTAGTAGTAGTGGCAGCTTTGTAGGTAGCACTGCTGGTTCTTTGCCAGCATCATCATAAGTCGCTGTGAAGTTTACCGTGTCTTTGTCTATATCGGCCAATATATCTACAGATGGATTTGCCATCCGTGCTTCTGTATATCTCATCGCAGCCGCATTGTCGCCATCTACACTACCGAAGTTTCCTTGACCGTCCACTAGTGGCATCCGCATAGAAAATGGCTGTGCCATACGAACTAACGCATCATATACAGAGCTGTCGCCATGCGGATGATACTTACCTATGACATCACCTACTATACGAGCTGACTTTTTGTATGGTGTCTTGGGCGATAGATTTAGCTCACTCATAGCATAAAGTATTCGCCTATGCACTGGCTTCAAGCCGTCCTTTGCATCTGGCAAGGCACGACCAATGATGACACTCATAGAGTAGTCTAGATATGAGGCTTTGATAGAGTTTTCTATATTTATATCGGTTATATGTTCTTGATTTAGTAGGTTATCCATATGTTTACCTGTTTTTAAACTTGATTATCATAGCATATGTTTCGTCTTTGAGTTTGAGCTTCTCTTTTTTGAGTCTTTCTATCTCTGTCGGGTCTATGTGGCTGTTGCCTCCTGCTTCGTACTTTTCTATCTGGTCGTGCAGTTCGTTGTGTTCGTCAAAAACTTTTTTGAAGTGTTTGTCCTCTTGTTTTAGCTTTGTGACTATATCTCTGTATTCGTGAAACATCATGTTATCCTTTTTTTGTCATTTTATCATAAATTTCTTAATTTTATACTTTTTTTGACCAAATTTAAGATAATAAATGTATTATAAATCAAAAAGGCAAAATATGGAAGTATATCTAGACAACAACTCCACTACCAAACTAGACGACAAAATCGCCATAGACTATATAAATGACACCAAAATATTTGGCAATATAAATGTCATATACAAACACGGCATAGAAGCTAGAGCTAAACTAAACGAAACTTATGACAAACTATACAGCAGTTTAAATGCGAGCGATGAAGATGATATCATCATCACATCATCTACGACCGAAGGCAACAACACAGTCATCAAAACATTTTTAAGTAGATTTTTGCGAGATGGTAGCAAAAGCCAGATCATATCCACTGTAGCAGAGCATTCATCGGTCAAGTCGCCACTAGCGTATTGTCGGCAGTTTGGTATGGAAGTCATATATCTAGCCACCGACCAACACGGACAGATAAGCACAGATGAGCTAAAGCTGGCTATCACAGACAAGACCGCTTTGGTGTCTGTGTTGTTTGCATCAAATGAGACAGGAGCGGTGCAACCTATCAAAGAGATAGCCAGTATTTGCACAGATGCCAAAGTGCCGTTTCACACAGATGGAGCTCAAGCAGTTGGCAAGATCAAGATAGATATGAGTGAGCTTGGGGTTGACTATTTTACCTGTTCGGCACATAAATTTCACGGGCCCAAAGGAGTGGGATTTTTATATGTCAAAAAAGATGCCCCATACGAACCGCTACTACATGGTGCGAAAAATGTCATGGGTGGCAAACGAGGCGGAAGTCTATACAACAACGGTGCCTTTGCTTTGGGCTCTGTCACCCAAGAAGCAAACAGCGATATGCATATAGCTTATATCAAAAACCACATAGGAGCCTTGCGAGACCGACTAGAAGAAGCGATTCTTATGCTGCCAGATACCAAAAGTTATGTGCCAAAAAACAAACGACTTTACAATATTGTAGTAGCATCGTTTCGTGGCATAGAGGGTGAGGCGATGCTGTGGGATATGGATCAAAACGGTATCTATATATCTACAGGCAGTAGCTGTAGTAGTGAAGAGCTAGAAGCTAGTGCCGTAGTGGAGGCGCTAGGCGAAAAGACAGAGATAGCAAATGCTACAGTGATGTTTGCTTTAAGTAAATTTACCACCAAAGAGGAGATTGATTATGTCATAGAAAAGCTACAAACGATAGTTCCGAGGATACGAGAGATATCTATGACTTATGCGAAACAAAAAGCTTTTAGTGTTAAGTTGTGAGAGTTGAGTGCTAAGTTGTGAGTGTTAAGTGATAAGTTGTGAGTGTTAAGTGATAAGTTGTGAGTG
>JAOZTH010000075.1:0-2745 GCA_029939245.1 Arcobacteraceae bacterium | reverse complement strand
TAAGTTGTGAGTGTTGAGTTAAAAACTTAGCACTTAAAGCTTAGCACTTAGCACTCTAAACTAAAAAAGGAATAAAATATGGCAAGAAATGATATGATAAGCGGAAATGTATGGGAACAATACAGCAAAAAGGTTCAAGACCGCATGAACAATCCTGTAGCTATGGGCGAACTAAACCAAGCAGATGCAGACAAGGTAGGAGCTAGGCTCATAGTAGCAGACTTCGGAGCAGAGAGTTGTGGCGATGCGGTGCGACTTTTTTGGCTAGTAGATGAAAAAACTCACACCATAGTAGATAGCAAGTTCAAGTCATTTGGCTGTGGCACTGCTATAGCTAGTAGCGATGCTATGGCGGAGTTATGTGTAGGCAAGACTGTCGATGAAGCTGTGAAGATCACCAACACAGAAGTAGAACTACACCTAAGAGACGATGAAAACACACCAGCAGTGCCACCACAAAAGATGCATTGCTCGGTCATGGCTTATGATGTCATACTAGAAGCAGCATCACAATACAAAGGAGTAGCCAGAGAAACTTTGGAAAACAGTGATATAGTATGTGAGTGTGCTAGGAAAACCAAACAAGACATCATCACGGCTATACGAGACTATGACTTGACTACCATAGAGGGTATAGGCGAAAAGACCAAGGCAGGGACCTATTGTCGCTCATGTATTCGCCCAGGCGGACACGAAAAAAAGGATATATACCTAGTGGATATATTAGCAGAAACTAGAGAGCAGATAGATAGAGAAAATCTAGAAAAAGGTGCCGACACTACACAAAGTGGCGAAAACAGTTTCGACAAGATGACGATAGTCCAGAGGATCAAAGCCATAGACACAGTCATAGACGAATTCATACGACCTATGCTAGTCATGGACGGTGGAGATATGGAGATTATCGATATCAAAGAAAACATCCCACACTACGATATATATATACGATACTTAGGAGCATGCGGTAGCTGTGCTAGTGGTTCGACAGGCACACTATATGCTATAGAAAGCACACTAAAACAAAAAGTAGATGAAAACATAAGAGTTTTGCCAATATAAAGAGACACTATTAAAAAAAACTTAGACAAATTTTATGCTCTGGTGGAAGCTTTTGAGATGCTACCAGGTATAGGCAAAAAATCTGCTATGCGGATGGCATTTTATATAGTTAGACAAGACAAATCATATGGACTCAAACTTTGCAACGATATAGAACAAGCCGTGCTGACCGTCACAAACTGCCGTAGATGTGGATTTATAAGCGAACACGAGCTATGTGAGATATGCCAAGACTCACAACGAGACAAAACCAAGCTATGCCTAGTCCAAGAGAGCAAAGATATATTTGTAGTAGAGCAGACCAGAAGTTTCGGTGGATACTATTTTGTTTTGGACGATATAAACGAGACAAATATAGATAGGTTAAGACTACTAGTAGCATCGCACCAGACCTCTGAGATATTGTTTGCTATATCGCCATCTCTAGCAAACGATAGTTTCATACTCTTTGTAGAAGACAAGCTAAAGCAGTTTGATATTAAGTTTCACAAAATCGCCCAAGGCATACCTACTGGTGTAGGACTAGAAAATGTAGATATATTGTCTGTAGCCAAAGCGATAGATGGCAAGATGACCATATAAGTTTTAGGTTGTTCTCTGGTCTTTTTGCCAATCCTCTATGCCTTGCTCTTTTTGTTTGTATCTTTTACTTATAGAATTTTTGTAGCTCGCCGACAATTTATCGCACTGTAATATCTTTTTGATATCTGTTTGGTGGTTTTTTGCATCATAGGAACATCTGTTTATATACTCTATCGTCATATCTGGATAGTCTCTGGATATCAAGCTCAAGCAGTCATCGGTGGTTATGTTCCCGGTTTTTATCACTCGCATATAAAAGCCCGTCTTATACTCTGTGACTAGTAGCGATGTCAAGTTTTTGATACCTACTACCGATGATATTTTCCAGCATGGCTGTCGTGGTTGAGATACCTCTAGCACGACCTCACCACACTCAAACCTATCACCTATACATATATCGCTATCGTCTGCACTTGCTATAGTGAAGTTTTCACCAAAGGCACACTCCGTCAGCTGTATATCATATTTTGTCTTGAAAAATTCATAATAAACCCCAGCATATACGCATATCGCTTTGTCAGTTCCTCCGTGGTTTTCGTAGTCGCTTTGTGTATCGTCTGCCAGTCCCCCATATCCCACTGCTATAGTCTGGCTCTTTGATACCGGCTGTTTTTTATAAGAGGACTTATATATCTTGTCGCCCTTTTTTATATTTTGTGATTTTCCACAATATATATTTTCTATGATTATTTGCATAAATATCCTCGTGCCTTATGGTATCATGATAAGCTTAAGGACACTCCAAAACACAGATAACATCTAGGACAGATGGTTTCTCAATTTTTTTTTGTGCTTGGTATGTATAAAATTATCAAATTTTTTTGTCATATTTAACAGAATCCAAATACAATGTATCAGGACAAATATCTTGGCTATTTGGCCATACGACTGTGCCGTGCTTTACCATCACTTGTTTAAAATAATTTATATTTTTAAGTTCTTTAAAAACTCCAAAATCCAACAATTTATGACAATCATATATAGCCTTTTGTTCATCTGCAAAAGTCAAGATTAACTTGTAGTCATCTGTAGGCTTGACATCTTTTATTCTAGGATTCATGACATTATCTTAGAGGCTCTATCTTGTAGGGTTGTTCACCGTTG
>JAOZTH010000074.1 GCA_029939245.1 Arcobacteraceae bacterium | reverse complement strand
CTACAAAAAAGTAATATTTACAGAAAAAGTAGTTATTTCACAGTCTCTATCGCTTCGGGGTTCCCGAAAGACAATCAATCATCTCGGAACCACGGACTGGTTAATATAGAGTAAACCACAACTTTCGACAGCTTTTAATTTGTGATGATTTTAAATTTTCTATAAAACTAGCCGCGGCGATTGGACGAAGTCCAAACTTTCTATCTCGTTCCCAAGCTCCAGATAACTCTGCCTCGTGCAAATGCTCCAGCTTTGGCACGGATTGTGTTTGACTATGTGTAAAAAAATTTTAACAAAAAATAAGGAAATTTATGATAAAAATACTAAAATTAGTTCTGTTAAGCTCTATTGTTTTGCTTGCTGAACAGATGCCTAAAGATGCGATTAAAAATGGCACACTAGCAAATCAAAAGCTAATATACGATACAAAATTTGCAGTTGCAGCAAAAATGGCAACACTAGGTTGCGATAAGCCAGAAACACTACAAATGTTTATAAGACAAATGCCTACAGGTAAAGTTGGTTCAAGAATTTGGAGAGAAACATGGGTTATAGGTGGCTGTGACAAAAAATACCCTATAAAAGTTGATTTTATAGAAACTAAAGATGGGGCAGTATATTCAATCAAACCCTGATATTTAATCAGAGGGTTCAATTGTGATCCAACATTAGAAAGCTTTTTAAAGTGGCAATCTATATCAAAACTTGCTTGATACTCTTGACTATATCTATAGCCAAAGCTGTGTCACCATGTACACACAAGCTGTCTGTAGGTGAAGTTTGTGGTCATTTTCACTCAACAAGTAGCCGTGGCGATTTTTGCTTTAGCAAAAAACTTTCTATAAAACAAGAGAATCGCTTTTCGTTCTGTGATCATGGTATCATCAAATCTTTGCTTAAATTTTTATCTCATTTCCAAGTTCTTTGCTCGCGAAAATACATACTTCTCGTCTATCGTTAATGCTTCTTTGGTAGCACGAGCATATTGACAAACCGTCCTTCAAATTTAGGTTCGTTGTCTTTGGTGCCGATGTCCTCTACCATAGGCCACACACGATTTAGCACATCTTTGCCTGCATCTGGGTTTTGCATCTCGCGACCTTTTAAAAATACTCGAAACTTCACATGGTATCCAGCTTCTAGAAACTTCCTTGACCGCTCTATCTTGTAGTTTATGTCATTTTGTGCTATTTTAACCGAAAGTTTGGTCTCTTTTAGCACTATTTTTTGCTGGTTTTTCCTGGCTTCCTTTTTCTTTTTTTCTTCGTTGTATTTAAACTTGCCATAGTCCATGATCTTCGCCACTGGTGGCACTGCATCTGGTGATATCAGCACCAAATCAAGATTTAGGTCGTCTGCCTTTGCCATGGCTTCATATCTAGATATGACACCATAGGCGAAGCCGTCTTCTCCTAGACATCGTAGCTCGGAGGCTCGTATGTCGTGGTTCATTATCACTCGTTTTTTGTTGTTTTTCTTTTCTCTCAAATCTTTGCCTTTTTTTGTTTGTCTGCTACCATATCTATAAACTCTTGTCTCGATATATTCCGCTTTGTCTGTGTTCGTCTGTCTCTTAGAGCTATGGAGCTGTTTTTGACCTCATCGTCCCCTATGACAACTATCATAGGAACTTTTCGTTTCTCTGCTACTCTTATCTTTTTGTTTAACGACTCGTTTTTGGTCGATATGTCGCTATCTACTTCCATATCCATAAGCTCCTGTTTGAGCTGTTTACAATACGGTATATGCTCCTGTGCTATAGGTATAAACACCACCGACACAGGCGATATAGCAAACGGCAACTCACCTGCTGTGTGTTCTATAAGTATGCCGATAAATCGCTCAAAACTACCCAAGATGGCTCTGTGTATCATCACTGGGCGAAGCTTTTTGTCATCGGCACTTTTGTAGCTTATGTCAAATCGCTCTGGCAAGTTCATATCTATTTGCACCGTGCCACACTGCCACTTTCGTCCTATAGCATCGAGTATCTTTATATCAATTTTTGGTCCATAAAATGCTCCGCCACCTTCATCTATAGTATAAGCATAGCCACCACTATCTAGTGCATCTTTGATACTGTTTGTGGTGCTTTCCCAAAACTCATCTGTGCCTATGGCTTTTTTGGGTTTAGTAGAGACCTCTATCTCGTATTTAAACTCAAAATAACCCATGAGACTCTCCACAAACTCTAGCACTTCATATATGCTATCTTTGACTTGGTCTTGGGTGCAAAATATATGTGCATCGTCTTGTGTAAATTCTCTCACTCTAAACAATCCATGCATCACACCGCTTAGCTCGTGCCTATGGACTACTCCATATTCAAAATACTTCAGTGGTAGGTCTTTGTATGATATTTGGTTTTGTCTATATGCCTCTATATGTCCTACACAGTTCATAGGTTTGAGACCATACTCTTGGTCGTCAATAACAGTGAAATACATATTTTCATGATAGTTGTCGTAGTGTCCCGACTTTACCCAAGCTTCGGCTTTAAGTATCTCTGGACCTCGCACTGGTTCGTAGCCTCTGGATCTATGGGCTTTGTATAGCAGTCGCTCTATCTTGTCTCGCAAGCTTGCTCCTGCTGGTAGCCATAGTGGTAGTCCGGCACCTATGTTGTCGCTAAAGGCAAAAAGCTTAAGCTCTGCTCCCAGTTTTCTGTGGTCTCGTTTTTTGGCTTGCTCTAGCATAGTCTCATACTCTTTGAGCTTTTGTTTGTCAAAAAATGCTATACCATATATCCTAGTTATCATCTCTTTGGTTTCATCGCCACCTATATATGCTCCAGCTACTCGAATAAGTTTAAAATATCTTGCCATAGAGGTATTTGGCAAGTGTGGACCACGACAAAGATCTTCAAAGTCGCCTTGTCTGTATATAGTTAGATCCTCATCGGTGATATTTGATAGGACCTCCAGCTTGAGTTCGTCTGCTTTAAATTTGGCGGCAACTTGCTCTTTGGTCGTTTGATATTTTTCTATCTTCTGTTTTTGTGATGCTATAGCTTTCATAGCTTTTTCTATACGAGGCAGATCCTCCTCACCTATAGTTTCATCTGTCTTAAAATCATAATAAAACCCATCTGCTATGACAGGCCCTACGAAAAATTTCGCACCACTATATAGCTGTGCTATGGCTTGTGCCATCATATGTGCTGTGGTGTGCCGTAGTATCTGTAGTGAGTTTTCACTATCATCGTTATAGATGATATCGCCGTCTACTATGCCTAACTCTTTTGCCGTGAGATTGTCGTATATTTGACCATCTTTATATAAACCTATTTGTTCCAATAACTTCCTTTTTGATAATTATAACATATTTTTATAAAACTTAAGCAAAAAACTATACAATAACCCAAAAAAGGAGATATTTATGACCGGAGGCTTGTTTGCTATACTAGACGATATCGCCGTTTTGTTGGACGATGTAGCAGTAGCTACCAAAGTATCTATCAAAAAGACAGCTGGCATACTAGGCGATGACTTAGCAGTAAATGCTCAAAAATCTTCCGGCTTTGCTTCGTCTCGTGAGTTGCCAGTGTTGTATGCTATATCCAAAGGTTCGTTTAAAAATAAGCTTTTGATACTGCCTGTGGCATTTTTGTTGTCTGCTTATGCACCCTACACTATCGTGCCTATACTTATCGTAGGTGGGCTATATCTATGCTATGAAGGAGCTGAAAAGATATATCACTATATAGAGCAAAAGATAGGCAAAACTACAGCGGACAAAAAGAGCAAAACTCTCACAGAAGACCAAAAGATAAAGTCCGCTATATTGACCGACTTTGTGCTATCTATAGAGATAGTGGTCTTGACTTTGGGTTCTGTGCTAGAGTATAGCCTAACTACACAGATAGTAGCGACCTCTATAGTAGCGATGGTGGCTACAGTAGGTGTATATGGTCTGGTGGGGCTTATCATCCGTATGGACGATGTGGGGTTGTATATAGTCCAAAATAGCGAAAAAAACAGCCACAAACAAAAGTTTGGTCTATCGCTGATAGCTGGACTTCCCAAGATCATAAAGGCACTGACTATCATAGGCACAGTTGCCATGCTACTAGTAGGCGGCGGTATCTTTAGCCACAATATTGAAACGATTCATCATATATCACAGATGATTTGGATATATCCTATGTTGTTTGATTTGACATTGGGAGCTATGGTTGGGGTGCTGTGTTTGTTTGCCGTCAAGCTAGGTAGCAAGATATTTGACTAGAACTATAGAGGACCACGAGTTTGAGCTGAAGTTTACGAGATCGCACCGTATCAAACGAACCACCATAGTGCTAAACAGTCAAAAGCTAGTGACTATCAAAGCACCGCAGTCGTATAGTGACAGAGAGTTTGAAAAGACATATCAAAAGTTTGTTCCGTGGATAACAAAACATATCAAAAAAGCGAAACCCAAACATGAGCTAGACTTCTTGACACACAAAACTATAGACTATCTAGGTGAAAAATATATAGCGAAACTATCGCCGACTACTGGCACAAAAGATGTCACTATAGAGTTTATTAGCAGTCAATTTGTGGTCTGTTTTGATCCAGCTATACACAAAAGTGATGATGAGTTTTTCTATGCTTTGCAGCTGTTTTATCGTAGCAAGACAAAAGAAGTTTTCGATGATATATTTACAAAATATATGGAGCTAAGCGGACTAAAACCTACAAAGATTACATACAAGTTTCTCAAGTCAAAGTGGGGTAGCTGTAGCTGGCAACACAACATCAGCTTCAACAGTATGCTTCTACAGTTTGACACAGATGTCATATCGTATGTAGCGATACACGAGCTATGCCACATAAAACATATGAACCACTCTGCAAAGTTTTGGCAACTAGTAGCAACATATATGCCAGACTACAAGCGACACATCCAGACTATAAAGGGCGGTTTGTTGTGATATATTTCAGTGGATTTGGACTAGCAAACGAACAAGAACTTTTCAAAGATTATATAGATGATAGAGATTTTGTAGTCTGTGGATTTAGCTATGGAGCTATAGGTGCTATGGATTATGCCAGACAGACACACACCCGCATAAACAAACTTCAGCTACTAAGTCCTGCGTTTTTTCAAGACACGGCTACTAGCTTCAAAAAAAAGGAGCTAATATATTATGTCAAAAATCCCACGGCTTATATGGAGAAGTTTTATGATAATATCACAGGTCAAAACATAGACAGATACAAAGCCACCACCACCAAAGAGCAGTTGGACGAGCTTCTAAACTACGAGTGGAAAACAGATAACCTCAAAAGATTGTGCGACAGTGGCACGACTGTTGAGATATTTTTAGGTTTTTGTGATACAATCACACCAAATGATGCTGTGATAAGATTTTTCAAAGATTTTGCCACCATCTATCAATACAAAGACAAAGGACATATGCTATGAAAGAGATTGTAGATATATTTATGCTAGTTGGGTTTGTTGTGTTGCTTTTTTGGTTTATAAACGGCATGAACAAAACTCAAGTAGACAAACACAAAGAGAAGCTAAGATGACAAAAACAGGACAAATAGAGATACAACCTATGTTAGTAGAGATACTATTTGAGGAGTTGCCAGCCGTGCCACTTTTAAAAGAGTTGCCAAACATAGCAAACAGATGGCGAGATATTTTAGACAGTCGCGAACTACGAACCAAATTTGAGTTTTATTTTACTCCTAGACGACTTGTGTTTTTTCACGAAAACATAGCACTAGCACAGCCAGACAAGATAGACAAGCTTATAGGAGCTCCTGTATCTATAGCATACAAAGAGGGCAAACCCACCCCTGCTGGTATAGGATTTGCAAAAAAATGCGGCATAGATATAGAGCATATAACCACAAAAGAGATAAACGGCACACAGATGCTCTATTTTGAGAAACAAACCACAGGCAAGGCTACAGCCCAACTGCTAGAAAATATGGTCACCGAATTTTTAGCTAAATTAAACTTCGGCAAATCGATGCGATGGGGTGAAGGAAAATATAGTTTCATAAGACCAGTGCGAGGAGTAGTAGCTATGATAGGTGATACAAATATAGATATCTCTATATATGGTGTCCGCTCAACTACTAGCACAAAAGTTCACACAGATGTATCATCTAGCAAAATATCATTTGATAACATAGAAAAATATTTTGAAGTTTTAAAAAACAACGGCATAGTTTTGAACCAAGAAACCAGAAAAAACAGTATAACCAAACAAATAGGAGATATATCAAACAGACACAACATAGACATAGATATAGACTCACAACTACTAGATGAGATAGTCGCTATCACCGAATATCCCACAGCAGTGCTAGGAGAGTTTGACGAGGAGTTTTTGAGCTTACCACGAGAGGTCGTGATAAACTCTATGAAAGAACACCAACGCTATTTTGCCTGTTTTGTAGATGGTGCTATCACAAACAAATTTATAGTTGTCACAAACAGTTTCACAGGCGACTTTGACCTGATACGACAAGGCAACGAAAAGGTGCTACGACCACGACTTGCTGACGCTATGTTTTTTTATAACAATGATATAAAAAATGGACTAAACCCAGATAGGTTAAAGGATATCAAGTTTGCCGATGGATTAGGCAGTATATATGACAAAGCAGTGCGAGAGACCAAGATAGCACAGCAGTTTGACGATAGCGATGAACTACGACAAGTTATTTTGCTAGCCAAAGCAGATCTACCTAGTGATATGGTGGGTGAGTTTCCAAAGCTCCAAGGGATCATGGGGCATTATTATGCGAAAAAGTTAGGCAAAAGCCCTGCGATATATGAAGCGATAAGAGACCACTACAAGCCATCTAGTGAAAACGGCGAGTTGCCATCTACTATGTATGGAGCTATAGCGGCTATATCGTATAGATTTGATACGATTTTGAGCTTGTTTAGTATAGACCAGATACCCACAGGGAGCAAAGACCCATATGCACTTCGACGAGCAGTAGTAGCAGTGGTGAGGATATGTTTGAAGTTTGATATAAGACTAGATGTAGCACAGCTTATAGATGTGCTACGACCAAACTATGCGAAACTTGACACAGATGTCATAGTGAGATTTTTTTATGAACGATACCACAAGTTATACAAAGATATAAATCCATCGGTCATAAAAGCAGTGCTGATGGGACACGGTGGCGATATAGTAGCTATAGACCACCGTCTCAAGGCTATGGACACTGTAGTCAGACAAGATGGGTTTGAGACAAATTTTCAGACCTTTAAAAGAGTGGCAAATATTGTTGATAGTCAGACAAATAGCGGTGAGATAGAGCAGAGCAAACTCATAGAACCAGCTGAGCGAAAACTTTATAAACAGATAGCAGATATACAACAAAACAACACAGACGATATAGAAGAGAAACTTATAGGTCTATTTGACCTTAAACATAGTATCGATGAGTTTTTTGACAATGTCAAGATAAACAGCGATGATACAAAACTCAAGCAAAACAGACAAAATATATTAAATACCATATATCAAGAGTTTAGAAAGATAGCAGATATAAAAGAGATTAGTATAGGGCACCTCTAAAATCTCTATAGCTCACAGGATCAAGAAATAAAACCGCCACGGCTAGTTTTAGGGTTCCGAACCGACTGCCAAACATTAAACTTACCCAACCCAACCTAGCAGACTTATGGTCTTTGCTAGT
>JAOZTH010000016.1:20202-24135 GCA_029939245.1 Arcobacteraceae bacterium | reverse complement strand
GAAATTAAATATGCAAATCAAACTTAATAAGAAATTTGATATAAATCTAAATATTATTATTGACTATATAACTCAAGACAAACTATCTGCTGCAAAAAAGTTTAGAGCAAATCTATTTAACCAAATCAACAGCTTGCCAAATTTTCCATACAAATGTAGACAATCATATTATGATAGAGATAAAAATGTCCGCGATATGATATTCAAAGGTTATACAATCGTTTATGAAGTTGATATTTCCAACAGTATAATAATCATCTTGAATATTTTCAATAAAAACAAACCAACACTCACCACCTAAAGCCCTTGCATAAGCACCTGCCACAATCTATCGCACTGCTCATCGCTTAGCATTATCGTGCTTGAGTTTTCTAGTAGCTCTCGCACGGCATATCTATCTATGCTTTTTTCGTAGCTACAGCTTTCGTGAGTTTGTTTAAATCCACGAACCAGTGATATATCGCCTGTCATAGCCAAACCGCACAGCAAACACTCATCGTCAAATGACATCCTGCCCTCGTGTTGTAGTAGCTTGATATATGTCTCTAAAATAGCTCGTTTGGGATTTTGTCTAGTTATCTTGACTACACACTCATCTAGCAAACTGCTATAAAACCCATCTATACTCTCCACATCGTAAAAATGAGCATAAAAAAGTTTGATAAAGTTTTGCCAGCAATACACCTTTGAGCTATCGTCAAACCAGCTAAACCCTATATCTATGACATCTTTGAGTCTGTCTATGTTGCTTTTGTAGTTGCTTTGTAGCTCGAAGTCTATCTTTTTGCCTATGTTTATAGTGCTGTGTCGCACCCCATAAAATCTATAGCCAGTGTATATCTTGTCGCGACCCAATATCGTGACTATCAAGTCCTCGTCTGCTACTTTGTGGTAGTTTAGGATATAGCCTTGCATCTGTGTGTCAAGTGTTTAGGACTATCAACACATCTTCCATAAGTTTGTCTAGCTCTCCGTCTAGTATGGCATCTATGTTTGAGTATCCTATGTTGGATCTGTTGTCTTTGATCTGTTGATATGGTTGCATGACATACGAACGAATTTGATGACCCCAGCCTATCTCGCTTTTGGGTGTGCCGTCTTTGAGGGCTTTTTGTTTCTCTAGCTCTAGCTCATATAGTCTGGACTTGAGCATCTTCATAGCACTGGCTTTGTTTTTGTGTTGACTTCTGCCGTTTTGACACTGGACGACTACACCTGTGGCTATATGTGTGAGTCTCACTGCTGACTCTGTCTTGTTGACATGTTGCCCTCCAGCTCCACTGGCTCTGTAGGTATCTACCCTGATATCTTTGTCCTCTATAACTATATCTATATCGTCATCCACTTGAGGCGATACCATGACTGAACTAAACGAAGTGTGTCGTTTGGCATTTGAGTCAAATGGACTTATCCGCACTAGCCTGTGGATACCGTTTTCTACTTTCATATAACCATAAGCATTTAGCCCACTTATCACAAAGCTCACATCTTTGATCCCTGTTTCATCGCCTGGCTGAAAGTCTAGCAGCTCCACACCAAACCCACGGTTGTCCGCCCATCGTAGATACATACGATACAACATATTTGCCCAGTCACAAGACTCTGTGCCACCAGCTCCCGGGTGTATAGAGACTATGGCATCTAGTCGGTCTTCATCGGCACTTAGCATCACTTGTATCTCTGTCCCTTGCACCGCCTTTTTTAGCTCACCAGCTTCGGCATATAGCATAGTCAAAGTCTCGTCGTCTGACTCTTCTTTTGCCATATCAAACAGCTCTATGGCATCGTTGAGTATAGTAGAAGTAGTGTCAAACCGCTTGAGCTTGTTTAGTAGGGCATTTTTGCTTTTAGATACCTTTTTGGCTCTATCTTGATCGCTCCAAAACTCCGGGTCCTGCTCTACTGCTTTGATATCCTCTAGCTGTGCGGCTACTTCATCTGGCTTCAATATCGACCTGATATTTGATAACTTGTTGGTAAGCTCCTTTAGAAGCTCTGTGTATATATATTCATCCATGGGGATATAATATCAAAATATCTTGAAAGTTACCAAGTTTTATCTTTTTTTGCTATAATATCAAAAAAGGATACAACATGAGATATATTTGCGGACACAAAACCCCAGACAGTGACAGCATAGTAGGAGCGATAGCTTTGAGTTATCTGTTTAACCAAATAGGTATAACATCACAAGCAGTCAGGACTGGCGAAGTCAACACAGAGTCGCGGTTTATACTAGATAGGTTTGAACTAGATGATCCAGTGTTTAAAGATAGTTTCGCCCAGTGTGATACATATCTAGTGGACTTCAACAACTACGAAGAGGGAGCAGACGACCTCAAACTTGCAAACATAGTAGGCATAGCAGACCACCACAAGATGGGAGGTATCCAAACTTCAAGTCCTATAGATATATGGATACGAGCAGTTGGGTGCTCAAACACTATCATAGAAGAGATGTTTGAATACTACAAAGTCGTCATACCGGCAAATCTAGCAGGAGCTATGTGCTGTGCGATATTGAGCGATACGGTGATATTCCGCTCGCCCACTAGCACCAAAGCCGACACCAAAGCATGCAAAAAACTAGCGAAACTAGCACATATAAACAAGCTAAAAAAGCTAGGTATGAAGATGTTTAAAAAGAAGTCAGATATCAAAGGTGCGACTGCACATGAGCTAGTGGTTCGTGACTTCAAGCTGTTTGATATGTATGGAGCCAAAGTAGGCATAGGACATCTTGAGGTGATAGATATCAAGATATTTAAAAAGATCAAAGAGGAGTTGAAAACTGCTTTGCAAAAACACAAGACGGCTGAAAATTTTGATACTTGTCTGCTAATACTGACAGACATCACCGCTATGGGTTCGGTGGTGCTAGTAGCTACAGATAGCCCGGATACTATAGAGAAGTCATGGGATATCAAAGTCGTAGATGGTGAGTTTTGGCTAGATGGGTGCTTGAGTAGAAAGAAGCAGATAGTGCCGTTTTTGGAACCAAACTTCAAAAAGTAGGACAAGAGAAAGTGGGATTTGATACTATAAGTGGTGTCTGGGAGTATAGCAAAATATGATATATATGGTGGAGTCTATCGGGATCGAACCGACGACCTCTTCACTGCCAGCGAAGCGCTCTCCCAACTGAGCTAAGACCCCATATTTGTGCTATTATATCAAGATCAACTTAATGTTAGTCAAAATATAGCATATTTTTTGTTTTTGTTTTGTTTTTGTTTCTTAAACTTTCAAACTAGTTTGTAGCTTTTGTGTTGGTTTTATGTTTTTATGGTATAATCACACACTTTTATGGAAGTCAAACCATATCAGACAAAAATTAAGGAGTAAATATGACAAAAAATATAAGTAAGATTGTAGTTGTAGGGTTGATAGCAACTCTAGGGATGATAAGCACAGCAAGTGCCAAAGATGGTGGCTATATAGGTGGAAACCTAGCATATGTCAAGCAAGGTGATGTGACATTTAAAGGTGAATGGGGCGAAGGAACTGCTGAATATGACAATGGTATCGGCATCTCTGTTTTAGGCGGACTAAAGAAAAACGGTATGAGATTTGAGCTAGAGTATCTCACACATACAAATGATTATAGCGATAGCGATAGCGATTTGAAGTTTAACACAATATTTTTAGGTGCTTACAAAAAGTTCGGCAAAGAGAGCGCTACTGCTCCTATATTTGGTGCTAGTATTGGTTCTACTAAGATTACAGATGATGGTGATTATGACGAGACTACTACTGCTATACAGCTAGGTGGCGGTGTAGATGGCAAGATAAACAACAACTTAAGCTGGGTAGCTATGCTGAAACTTATCAAATACAATGACTATACCTCAGATAATGATCTTGATACATCTTTTGATATGACTATAGCAGTTCAAGGCGGTATCCGATACAGCTTTTAGTATCATGCTAGTT
>JAOZTH010000016.1:0-20102 GCA_029939245.1 Arcobacteraceae bacterium | reverse complement strand
GCTACTTTTTTCCACTGGTCAGATCTATAACAAGGCTCATGACAAGCCCTACATCGTGGTTTGGTTTCATGCGGACATAGGTTCAATCTACCCAGACTATAGTCTATAAGCTCCTCGCACTCACTACACAACTTCAAGTTTAGCTCATACTCACACTCTTTGTAGTTTAAGTTTTTGGTTATATCTTTTTGGTGTTTGTGTTTGTCGCTACAAAACTTCTCAAAAAATCTTTTAAGTGTCCGAAACTCCGCTTGATACTTCTCTTGTGTCATCTTATAGTCAAAACCTCTTTGTAGTTTAGCAGTATATTTTGGACTCTTTGTTGCCACATATTGTGAAAAGTTTTTCGCTCATCATCTGTCGCTATACCTTGAAGGCACTTTTGCATATATGCTCCCATATCGCCAGATGGTGGTATAGAAGATGGGTCATAAGATATACAAACAGACCTGCCTTTTGTTTTGAGGCAAATCTCACTTGCTATATCTTGAGAGAAACTCAAAAGCGAATGCCTAGCATATTTACCGCCTATGCCCTTGAACCCATAACCATCTGTAGCTCCTGTGATATATGACAGCACATTTGCCACCACTCCAGTAGTGCCGTTTTGATAATCATCTCTAAACTGCACCTCTATCTCGCCACGAAGTGGTAGCTCGTCACCGCACAATACCTTGAGACCCTCTCTAGCCATCAAGTATGCTCCAGCTACCGTAGGACAGCTATGTCCGCTAAGTTTCGCTACATCTTCATAGCTAAACTCCACCAAACCATCTGCAAATGTGCCTAGCAAATCTGACAGCTTATCTGTCAGCTTGATACTCTCAATCTTCTCAAAAAATCCTGGACTTTTCATATTTTCTCCTTTTGTTGTGATATGTCATACAATATTTTTAAGCTTCTTGTATGCTTGGCATTTTGTCGCCATATACTCTTGGTCGCCGTAGCAGATTATGTTGCCATTTTGAAACAGGGCAAGCTTTTTCGCCTTTTTGATGGTGCTAAGTCTATGAGCTATGATGATGACTATCTTGTCTACAGATAACTCTTGTAGGACTTTTGTGATCTTTTGTTCGCTGGTGTTGTCCAAAGCCGATGTAGCTTCGTCAAATATGATAATCTGTGGCTGTCTATACAATGCTCTAGCTATGGCTATGCGTTGTCTCTGTCCTCCGCTTAGGTTTGTGCCTTGTTCTTGGAGTATAGTCTGTGTGCCATGTTTTAGCTCCATGACAAACTCATAGGCATAGGCAGACTTGAGTGCAGATATGATCTTCTCTTTGTCATATGGCTGACCGTAGCAGATGTTTGCTTCTATGGTGTCGTTAAATATATATACTCGCTGTGTGATTATGGCTATGTTTTTTCGCAAACTTTTGAGTGAGTAGTCTTTGATATCTATGCCGTCTATAGTTATACTGCCTGTTTGACTGTCATAAAATCGCATTATTAGATTGACCAGTGAGCTTTTGCCTCCGCCACTGTCTCCTACTAGAGCTAGTTTTTCGCCTTTTTTTATCTCTAGGTTTATATCTTCTAGTGCTTTTGTGTCGCCAAAAGACAAGCAGACATTTTCAAACTTTATATTTGATATATTGTCGCTCATCTTTTGGACTCCAGATATGATAGTGGGCTTTTTTGCAAATAACTCATCTACTCTTTGTTGTGCTGCTATGGCATCTTGGAGACTGTTGTATACCGATGATAGGCGTTTTATAGGAGTGTACAACATAAACAAAGCCGTCACAAAAGAAAAAAACGACCCAGCAGACATCTGGTCATCTATGACAAGTCCGCCACCTACGATGATGACCGTGGCTATAGCTATAGAACCTGCTATCTCCATAAGCGGTGAGACCAACTCATTTGTCTTGACTGCTTTTATATTTAGATTGAAAAACGATTTGTTGTGTTTGAAAAATCGCAAACCCTCTGTGTGTTCTGTGTTTGATGCTTTTATAAGCTCTATGTTGTTGAATGATTCGCTCAAGTGTGCTGTGATGTCGCTGTTTTTTTCTTGAGAGCGAAATGATATTTTTTTCATCTTTTTGGCTAGTTTTCGTAGCGGAAATATGACCAAAGGCAACACGACCAGACCATAAAATGCCAGCATAGGGTTTAGATATATTGTCATACCTATGAGTGCTATTATCGTGATAATCTCTTGTAATATCGTAGCTATCTTGGTAGAAACTGCTGTTTGAATACGGTTTATGTCGTTGGTAATCTTGCTGATAAGCTCGCCACTATGTTTGCGGTTGAAAAATGCCATATCAAGCCCTAGCAAGTGAGCATATAACTTGTCTCGAACTAGTCGTATGATGTCTTGACCTATATATGATATGAAATACACCTGTATAAATCTGCCGAAACCCTTTGCCATATATACCGCTATGATAAAAAGTGGCAATATAGTCAGCATAGCTTCATCTTTGTTTATAAATATATCATCTAGCAGTGGCTTCATGATATATGCTGTGCCACTTGTGCCTCCAGATACTAGCAATATACCTATAAATGCGAAAGTAAATTTGAGTTTGTAGTTTTTGTAATACGGCACATAACCTAGAAAAAACTTTTTCATCTGTGGGTCTTGAGTGGTTTAAACAGTAGCAACATCACAGGCAACAAAAACAGATCGGACAATATAGCCATAACCATAGCGACTATAGTCAAGATACCAAAATATATAGTAGGCACAAAGTTTGACATTACCAACACGGCAAACCCTACTGTGATGATGACAGAGGTATAGGACATCGCCTTGCCTATACTTTTGTGAGAGTTTCGCATAGCTTTTGTGTAGTCGCCGCACAAACTGTATTCTACTTTAAATCTATGTATATAGTGTATGGTGTTGTCTACAGCTATACCTATACTTATGGCGGCTATAGTTATAGTCATCATATCAAGCGGTATGGCAAACCAACCCAAAAATCCAAATATCACTCCTACTGGAGCGGTGTTTGCTACGATAGCTACGAGCGATAACTTCAACGACCGAAACAGTATCAAAAACATAATAAATAATATAAATATAACTACACCTATAGTTTTGATCTGTGAGTCAAAAAGCGACTGGAGCATGTTGTTGTATATGACCAAAAGATTGGTGATCTTGTAGCTTTCAAATTTGGGGTCTAAAATATGGCTTAGCTCTTTGTCTATTTGCTTTAGCAAGTCATCTCGCCGTAAGTTTGGATTTGAGTCCAAAACTCTAGCAGATACTCTTAGGCTGTTTTTTTCTATATCTACATATGGGTTTAGCAATATATCTTTGTGTTTAGATGGTAGCTCTTTGTATAACAAAGCAAACAGCAAACTATCTAGCGGTTTGTCATCGTTGAGTAGTTTGCCTATAGTGGCAACCGTGTGAAGTGAGTTTACCTTGCCTACATCTTCTAAACTCTCCAAATACTCATGCACCTTTCGCACAGTCTGTAGTTTGTCTGCGGTAAACCAGTAGTCCTCTATACTTTGTGCTGTGTCTGTATCGTCTGCAAACTCATCGTCAAAGCCCTCGACTATAGGTTCGTCTGTCGTTGTTGTATCTTCTGCTACTATATCTTTAAATGTGATGATAATATCCAAAGGAGTAGTCCCGCCTAGCTTTTGGTCTATAGTTTTCATACCCTTATATATGGCTGTGTCCTTTTTGAAATAGTCTATAAAACTGTTTTCTACTATGATCTGTCTAGCTCCTGTGATAGAAAAAAGCACAAACAACACAGACAAAACTATTATCAAAGTTTTGTGAGCTTCTACAAATATTGCTATAGTGGTGGTAAATGTCTGTTTTTTGATATTGCCTATGTCTTGTTTTTTTAACAGTGACAAAATAGTAGGAAACAACACAAATGTAGCCACTAAAGAATAGACGATACCTATACTCATGATGAGACCGAAGTTTTCTATAGGCACAATACCACTAAACACAAGCGATGTAAAACCAGCTACCGTGGTGATGACGACAAAAAATGACGGCTTTGCCATAGTTTTTATCGTATCATATAGCAAGATTTGGTTTGTCTGCTGTGGTGAGACCTCTAGTAGTTCGTTGTATTTAACTATAAGATGAACTATGAGAGATATATTCATGATAAGTTGTAGCGATATAAAGTTAGACGATACTACTGTGATATCCAATCCCATCATAGCCAAAGTTCCAGAGGTTAGGACTATAGATACAAAGCTGATAAACAGTGGCAACACAACCCAGCGAAGCTGTCGAAACAATATATACAGCACCGCTATCAAAAGCACAACTATAAGCACTCCAAATATCTCCAAGTCGTTTTTGACGAAAGTCACTAAGTCATCGGCTATCATATTGACCCCACCTAGTCGTATCTCTCCACTTTTTTCAAACGACTTCAGCACAGCTCGTATGGCAGATATATTTTCGTGGTTTTGGTCTTTTTGGTTGTTGAGATACTGTTTTTTAGTCGTGCCATCACTTGCGATATATGGCTTGGTAGGTTTCAAGTTCACGACTATAGCAGTGGTGCTAAAATCCTCACTGACCAATGCTTTGGAATACAGCACGGAGTTTAGAAACTCCTTTTTGACAAGTGTTTTGTCTACTTTGTGTGTTTGCAAAGTGGGTATATCGTCTACTAGCTCTTTGATAGGTTTGACAGGAGACTGCAAAAGCGGGACATTTAGTATAGATGTTATAGACGATACTGACTGCACTGCTTTGAGTTTGTCGCTTATATCTTGGATAACTTGCAAACTTTTATCTGACAACATATCTGTATTTGGCTTGAAAGTTACTACCAGTATAGATGGATTTATGTATCTTTTTTGCACCTCTTTTGTCAGTGCTAGGTCTACATCGTCTTCTAGTAGCAGTGAGTCCGCACTAGCATCTATCTGTAGTCGTGTAGCATGATAGCCAAACCAGACCATCACGATAGATACTACGAGCAATACAATCTTGGTGTATCTAAACAAAATTTTATCACAAAATATAGCAAACATATATGGCTATTTTTCTCTCATCTTGTCCATGAGATTATCGACCGCACCTCTGTTGAGTATAGCTCCAAACTGTGCTCTGTCTGACTTTATGATACTGACACCTTTGATAAGCACATCATATACTAGCCATGGTTTTTTGTTTTTGTCTGACACTTTTGGCTTGTGAAACTTAAAGTCAACATCAAAAGAGTTCTTTTTGTTGTCTTCTATTGCAGAGTATATCACCACTCTGTTTGACTTGAGTTGCTTTGTAAACTTTATCTTGATTTTTGAGTTTGTAAAGTTGTCTATCTTGCTAGCATATGAGTTTTGCATCTTTGTTTTGTAAAGCTCTACAAATTCAGTTTGTTGGGCTTTGTCTAGTTTTCGCCAGTTTTTGCCTAAGCTAAGTTTCGCCATAAGTTCAAAATCAAACATAGATTCTGATGTTTTTACTATCTTGCTATGTTTTTGATCTGTAGACAATACTTTGTCGTTTAACAATGTGATAGTGCTGTCAAAAGTTTGCAAAAACTGCTTTTTGACTATATCTGTGTTGTCTGCATACATAACTGTATGTGAAAATATAGCTACCATAGTAGCGACTTTTGCTATTGTTTGAAATAATTTCATTTTTTATCCTTTTGTAGCATCTCTAAAAATAGCTATAAATAACTATTTTTAGAGATGCTTTTTGTCTATTTTTCTATCTCATTGTATCTAAATTGTTCATAAACATTCTTAAGAAATGGATATAGATACAATGCGTCCTTTTTGAGCAATTTATACACCTTTAGTTTCACTGGCGATTCGTTGATGGTTTTAAATACTCGCAATGCTATGTATTGGTTTCTTGACTGGGTTATACCATATGTAGGATTGAGCGGATCTATATAATAGTCGGCAAAATCCCCAAACATATCACGGACATTTGATGGTCCCAAAAGTGGCAACACTATATGGCACCCAGCTCCTACACCCCAGCTACCTAGAGTTTGCCCAAAATCTTCATCATGTGTCTGCATATCAAACATAGTTTGAGCTGGTTTAAAAAGCCCTAACAAACCAAATGTAGAGTTAAGCAAAAAACTGCCAGTCTCCTCCATACTGTTTGCTATCTTTAACTGTAGCAGATTGTTTATGACTCGCTTTGGATACATTAGATTGTAAAAAAAGTTATCTATGCTATCTCTTATGGGTTCAGTTGTGATAGTCTCGTAGCCCTTTGACACAGGCGATAAAATATGTATATAAAACCCATCGTTAAACGATGTCATGGATTCATTGTAGCCATACAGCCACGGACAGCTTTCGCCTTGTGATTCTCCTTTGCTGTCATCTTCGCCGTATTCATCGGCAAAATCATCGTCGAAGTCGTCTGTGTCGTTTTGTGTAGTGTTTGTAGCGGTCTGTGTGTCAGTTTTTGTGATGGTTTGTTCTTTTGTAGAACATCCAGCAAAAAGTAGGACAAAAAACACAAGCAGTAAACTATATCTCATAATCCACCACGGCAGTAGTCGTGCCTAAACTTTTGAGATATTGGACTACTTTTATATGGTAGTCCTCTATACTATATCTAGTCAAGTCCTCTCTTGAGTCAAAGCACACAGTGAGCGAAATATCATAAGCCCTAACTTGTGGACAAAAGTTCAAACCAACCTCTAGGAAATCTATATATGGTATATCGTTTTGTAAGTTTTCTAGCTTTTGTTTTATAGTTTTTATATTTTCAAACCCTTTTTTAGAGAGTTTAAAAAAAACTATATGCCTAACCACCATAAGTGCTTTGCAAAGCACTATTGGTGGAGCTACCATCCAAAAATCCAGCTTTGATAGCATCACCATATACTTTTTTACGAAGTAAGTCTAGCTTCATGTTGTGGAGCTTTGAATACTTGATGATCTCTATCTCTCTTTCACTTTCGTTGTGAAAAGTATACAATCTGTTGATAAACGGTCTCGGAACTCGTATAGATACAAGATGAAAATAGTTTTCTTTGCAGTCGTCACTACAAAAGGCCTTACTCATGGTTATCTTTTTTTTACAATATGGACAAAATGGCATAGTTGGTCTCCCTTTTATTATTTTTCAGTATTATATCCAAAAAAACTGATTTTGTCAAGCAAAATCCAAAAAAGAGCAAAATATGGACAAATTTATAGCAGTAACAGGCGGTGGCACTGGCGGACATCTAAGTATAGGCAAGGTATTTATAGACTGTTTACACAGCATAGGATACAAAGTCATATATATAGGTTCTACAGCAGGAGCCGACAAAAAATGGTTTGAAAGTTATGACAATATCACACAGGCATATTTTTTGAATACAACCACAGTAGTAGATAGAAATATATTTGGCAAGATGAAAGCTATGTTAAATATATTTAGACAAACCATAAAAGCAGTCCAGATACTTAAAACACACAACATATCAAAAGTCATAAGTGTAGGAGGATTTAGTGCATCGGCTGGTTCATTTGGGGCGATAGTAGCTAGAAAACAACTTTTTTTGCATGAACAAAACTCCGTCATGGGACGCCTAAACAAAGTTTGTAAACCATTTGCTACAGAGGTATTTGGTAGCTACGACAATGCTACATACAAGGTGGATTATCCTGTAGATGAGCGGTATTTCAAGCTACAAAAAATACGAACACAGATAAAACATATCATATTTCTAGGCGGTTCTCAAGGTAGTGTCGCTATAAATGATTTTGCTGTCCGTATAGCACCATCGCTACATAAAAAAGGTATAACTATATCTCACCAGACAGGCGAGAAACATATATCAAAAGTCTGCAAACAATACGAAAAACTGGGTTTAGCTGTCGATTGTTTTGGATTTACAGACAAATTGTTTGACAAGCTACGAAAAAGCGATATAGCAGTGTGTCGAGCAGGAGCTGGCACGGTTTGGGAGCTGTGTGCTATGGGATTGCCTGCTGTGTTTGTGCCATATCCGTATGCGGCATCGGATCATCAGCGATACAATGCAAAGTTTCTAAAAGAGTTAAACTTATGCGACATAGTAGATGAAAAAGAGCTAAAACCACAGAGGATTATAGACTTTATAGAAAATTTTACACAAGACCAAAGCCTACATATGACACAGCAAATATCACAACACGGTATAATAAATATGACAAAAAGGATATTAGATGACGATGATTGATGCTATAGTGTTGGGTATAGTGGAGGGTCTGACAGAGTTTTTGCCTATATCCTCTACTGCTCACTTGATATTGACCGCTGACTTTTTGGGACTGGCTCCTACAGATTCTCTCAAGGCATTTGAGACTATCATCCAGCTAGGAGCGATACTAGCTGTGGTGTTTATATACAAAGAGAGGCTACTATGGGACACGACATCACATAGCAGTTTCACTGCTACATACAAACTATGGTTCAAGCTATGTGTGGCTTTCGTGCCTACTGGGTTGGTGGGGTTGTTTTTTTATAGTGCTATCAAGGAGTTTTTTACATTTGGTTCATCGCTGGTATTTATGGCGACTACTGGTGTGGCATTTATACTTATAGAGTGGCTTCACAGCGAAAAACCGCACCACATAGAGGATATTCACCAGACATCTTATGTGAAGTCCATAGCTATAGGAGTTTTTCAAACTATATCGCTACTTCCGGGTGTCTCTAGGTCTGGAGCTACTATCATGGGTGGTATGTTGCTGGGATTAAAACGAAAAACAGCTGTGGAGTTTTCGTTTTTGCTGGCTATTCCTACCATGTTTGTAGCGACTGCATATGAACTATACAAAGGCTACGAGATGTTTGTGTATGATGATATGGTGCAACTATCTATAGGATTTGTCGTCTCTTTTGTGTTTTCATATATCGCTGTGAAGTGGTTTTTGAAGTTTATCGAAAAATACAGTTTCACCCCTTTTGGTCTGTATCTTATAGCCTCGTCGGGGTTTTTGTATATTTTTGCAACCTTAAACTAATCTAAAATTCAGGTTGGCTTAAGGTTGATAGGATAAAATGACAACAAAAAAAGGAAAAAGATGAAATTCACAAAGATGAAAAACAAAGATGACATAGACAGACAATGGGTTTTGATAGATGCCAAAGACAAAGTATTTGGTAGGATGATAACCGAAGTTGCCACGATATTGAGAGGCAAAGACAAAGTGTATTGGACTCCCACGGTTGATTGTGGTGATTTTGTAGTGATAATCAACGCATCACAAGCAAAGTTCACAGGCAACAAACTAGAGGACAAAAAATACTACACTCACTCAGGATATTTTGGTAGCACCAAGACACACAAGATGAGTGATATGCTGGAAAACACTCCAGAAAAGTTATATCACCTGGCTACTCGTGGTATGCTACCAAAGACAAAATTAGGAAAAGATATGTTAAAAAAATTAAAAGTATATAAAGGTGACAAACACCCACATACTGCACAGATAAAGGATCAATAATATGGCAAAAGTTTATGCAACAGGACGAAGAAAAACATCTATAGCAAAAGTATGGCTAGAGGCAGGAAAAGGTGATATAATTATCAACAATATGAGTTTGGACCACTGGCTAGGCGGACACGAAGCTATCAAAAAAAGACTCAAACAACCACTTGAAGTATCAAAGCAGCTAGGACTAGTCAATATCAAAGCTACTACTTTAGGTGGCGGATATTCAGCACAAGCAGATGCAGTGCGACACGGTATCAGTAGAGCATTGGTAAATTTCGACGAACAGTTCAGACCAGTTCTCAAACCTTTTGGACTACTAACCAGAGATGCCAGAAGTGTAGAGAGAAAAAAATACGGACGCAAAAAAGCTAGAAAAAGCGGACAATTCTCAAAAAGATAATCATCGTTTGGATATTTTGATGAGATGGTTGATATGGGTTTGTTTGTTTGTGGTCTCTATAAACGCTCAAACTCTACAGCTATCAATATCGTCAAATCCAAGCCGGATAAATCCTATATTATCGACAGACTCCGCTAGTAGTGAGATAAGTGGCTGGATATTTAACGGACTTTTCAAACATGACAAAAACGGCGACATAGTCGGCGACTTAGCTAGTGGCTATAGCTTTGAAGACAACACCACACTGCTCATCAAGCTCAAAAAGTCAGTGCTATGGCATGACGGTCAGCCGTTTGATGCAGATGATGTGATTTTTACTTATGAAGCTATACAAAACCCCAAGCTGTTTACACCGCTTAAGTCATCGTTTGAGTTTGTCAAGTCAGTCCAAGCAATAGATAGCCATACTATAAAAGTAGTTTATCGTCAGCCATATTTCAAAAGTCTAAATATATGGATGACAGGTATGTTGCCACAGCATATACTAGCAAACTCAAAAGATATTATGACAGATAGTTTCAACTCAAACCCCATAGGCACAGGGGCTTACAAGCTAGACAAGCTCACTATATCTCAAGATATAAAGCTAGAAAGATTTGACAGATATTTTGGCGACAAACCAGCCATAGAGACTATCTCATATAAATTTTTGCCAGATATCAACACAGGATTTTTTGCTTTGAAACAAAAGAGTTTAGACATAGGGTCTTTGTCTGCTTTGCAAACAGACAGGCAAATATCTAGCAAATTTAAAAAAGATTTTCATATAATCCAAAAGCAAAGTTTCGGATATACATATATGGGTTTGAACTTGAAAAAAAAGATATTTCAAGACAAAAACATAAGAGAAGCCATAAACCTAAGTATAGACAAACAAGAGTTAGTAGATATACTGTTTTTTGGATATGGCAAAGTGTGTCACGGACCATTTTTGCCAAACAGTTTTGCATACAATGACGAGATAAAACAACCCAAGCCAGATATCAAAAAAGCCATACAACTTTTGAAGTCGGCAGGATATGACGAGGACAATCCGCTTGTATTTACCGTTGTCACAAACTCAAACAATCCTACAAGAGTATATGCCACACAGATAATCCAACACCAGCTAGCAAAAGCAGGTATCAAGATGGGCATAAGAGTGTTAGAGTGGCAAGCCTTTTTAAACACTGTCGTGCTACCGGGCAATTTTGAAGCGGTGGTGCTAGGGTGGGGACTATCGCTTATGCCAGATGCAAAACCACTTTGGCACAGCAGTAGCGACCAAAAGGGAGGATTTAACTTAGTTGGATACAATAACAAAAAAGTTGACACCCTCATAGAAGAGTCAGCTACCATGATAGACAAAAAGCAGTTAAGCAAAGCATACAAAAAGATGTTTAAACTTATAGCAGATGATTTGCCATATATATTTCTATATATTCCAGACAGTATCACAGCTATAAACAAAGATATCAAAAACATAGAGCCATCATGGACAGGCATATGGCACAATCAACACAGATGGGAGAAAATAAGATAATGCAACAAATAGACAGGTTAAAAGATGAGATAAAAAAGGTCATAGTAGGACACGAAGAGCTGATAGATGGTATGCTTATAGCTATGCTATCAAAAGGACACATACTAGTAGAGGGAGTGCCGGGAGTAGCTAAAACTACAGCGGTCAAGTCGCTATGCAAAGCGGTGTTGCTGGACTTCAAACGAGTTCAATTTACCCCAGATTTGCTACCTAGCGATATCACAGGGCATGAGATACTTGATATGAAAAACAACAGATTTAAAGTCAAGCCCGGACCCATATTTACAAACCTACTGTTAGCCGATGAGATCAACAGAGCAGGAGCCAAAGTCCAAAGTGCACTGCTAGAAGCTATGGCAGAAAACCAAGTAACCATAGGTGACAAAAGTTTCGAACTCAAACAACCGTTTATGGTCATGGCTACATCAAACCCAGTAGAACAAGACGGCACATATGAGCTACCTGAAGCATCGCTTGATAGGTTTATGCTGAAGCTAAAAGTCGGCTACAACACTATAGAAGAGGAGTTTGACATCATCAAAAAAGTTATGCAAAAAGATTATGGCCATGTCGAACCAGTGATGAATGCAAAAAAACTAGAGCAGATGCAAGAAGAGGTATCGTTAGTGCATATAGACGACAAACTAGTCCAATACATAGTCAAGATAGTATTTGCTACAAGATACCCAGAAAAATTTGGTCTCAAAAATATCAGTCAATACATAGAGTTTGGTGCTAGTCCTAGAGGAGGCATAGCACTATACAAAGCATCAAAAGCATTTGCCTATCTAAACAAAAAAGAGTTCGTCACACCATATCATATAGCACAGATGGCATATATGACTATACGACACAGGATACATCTAAGCTACGAAGCAGTAGCAGACGATATAGATAGCGACTATATTATCAAGACAATATTGGATAAAATACCCGCTCCGTGACAAAAAAGCACACCATCAAACTCAAGACCACCAAAGCTGTGTTTTCAAATATGGCAGGCGGTCACAGCTCCACTATCAGTGGCGATGGCTTGGATTTTCGAGAGATTCGCCCATATGACACCACCGATGATATCCGGCACATCAACTGGAGTGTAACCTCTAGGACAAAAGAACCAGCGACAAATGTATTCAACGAAACCAAACAGCTAGATGTAGTGGTAGTATATCTAAACAGTGCCGGTATGCAGTTTGGCTCACATATACCAAAAAGCGACATAGTGCATGACATAGTGGCTGTGTTGGGTTTGAGTGTGTTTGCATATGGCGATAGCTTGAGTGCTATATTTTACAACCAAACCGAAAACAGATTTTATAAACGCACAAAAGATAGACGAGTGCTAGGCAAACTGCTAGAAGATATACAGACACCTAGCACGGACGATATAGCATATGACGAGATAGAAACATATCTTATGACGAAACTCAAAAAACGATCGCTTCTATTTTTGGTCGGTGATTTTCTACAGCCTATAGAGCTGAAGCTACTATCAAAAAAGCACGACCTACGAGTAATCATAGTGCGAGATATTTTAGAAGACCAGCTGGGATTTATAGGCGAGCTAAATATCAAGCAGTTTTCAAGCGGTGGAACACTATCTACAAATATAGACAAAAGCACAGCAGATAGCTACAACCAAGCTATGAAAAAACACAACGACGAGATGACAGCAAAGTTCAAAAGACAAAATATCAAACACACAAAGATATACACGACAGACAAAGTTATCAAAAAGCTACAAGAGTTTTTGCGATGAATTTAGACACTCTCAAAGATATCAAACCATATGAGCCGCTAGTTATAAACTGGAGCATCTACATAGTGGCAGTCTCCTTGCTGATAACCTGTGTGGTGCTGATAGTAGCATATATGATACACAAAAGACGAAGCCAAAAAACCGAGGATATACAACAAAAAGCCACTACCAAGCTAAAGCAACTCAACTTTGACACAGATGACAAAACTTTGATATATTATTTTACAATATATAGCAAAGTAGCCTCCACAAAACAAAATGAAACTTTGGACGATATTTACAAGCGACTAGAACCATACAAATATAGAAAAAATATAGAAAAACTAGACAACAATATCAAAGATAGTATGAAAGTTTACATAGAGAGTTTACGATGAGTTTGCTATATCCTTGGGTGTTGATACTTGTGCCTATATATCTACTTTGTGTGGTGTTTTGCAAGCCACAAAGACAGACAATATATTTTTCAAATACCCGCCTGCTAGCCCAGATAACCAAATCCAAAAATATATGGCACGAGATACTTAAGTTTGTGATAACTTTGTCTATGGTGATAGCTCTAGGCTCTCCAGTGCAAAAGCACGATATAAAGTTTGACAGCACCAAAGGCTACGAAATATCGCTGTTGTTTGACATAAGCGGTAGTATGAAAAAAGCAAACAAATTTGAGATAAGCAAACAAATAGTCAAGGAGTTTGTGCAAACTAGAAAAAACGATGCCATAGCTTTAAGTATATTTGCCGACTTTGCCTACATAGCATCGCCTTTGACTTATGATACCAAAGCAGTAGCCAATCTTTTGGAATATCTAGAAGTAGGAGTCGCTGGCAAACGAAAGACAGCTTTATACGAAGCGATATTTTTAAGCTCAGATCTATTTAAAAAAAGCAAATCAAAAAACAAGATAGCCATATTGCTGACAGACGGCTACGATACAGCAAAGAGTGTGCCACTAGAAGTAGCGATAGAAAAAGCAAAAGATATGGATATAAAGATATACACAGTTGGTATAGGTGATGAATACGACTACGATAGTGCGGTTCTTGACCAAATAGCCACACAAACAGGTGGTAAGTTTTTTCAAGCAAACTCAAAAGAGAAACTCAAAGAGATTTACGATACTATAGGCAAACTAGAAAAAAGCAAGATACAGACAAACAAATATATAAAATACAACTATTATTATATCTATTTTGTATTACTGGCATTTGTAGCTAGTTTGATATTGATGATGACAAGGAGATAAAAGTGCTAACACATTTAGACAAAAACGACAGACCAAAGATGGTAGATGTATCGGACAAGAGCGATACATATAGAGTGGCAGTAGCCAGTGGTGTCATAACTATGAGCGACCAAGCTTTGCACAATGTATTGCAAAACACAAACAAAAAAGGACCAGTGCTACAAACGGCGGTAGTTGCCTCGATACAAGGAGCGAAACAAACCTCCGCACTCATACCTATGTGCCATCCGCTTTTGCTAACATCGCTAAGCTGTGATATACAGGAGCTAAAAGATGGATTTAAACTCACCATGACAGCGAAACTCAAAGGTCAAACAGGTGTAGAGATGGAAGCACTCACAGGTGTGTCGGTAGGACTGCTGACTATATATGATATGGTCAAAGCAGTGGACAAAACTATGGTCATAAAAGATATAAAACTACTACAAAAAAGTGGCGGTAAAAGCGGGACATATGAATATAACATGCCAAAAACTTGAGCTAAACTATCCGTGTAGCTGGAAATACAAACTCATCATCAAAAGCGATGTTTCTATCAAAAATATCATAGCACAAACACTAGCAGATAGAGAACATATAGGCTCTTTGGCAAACAAAAGTTCAGGCGGTAAGTTTATAAGCTACCTTGTAGAACTAGAGGTCAAAGACGAGGCAGATAGGTTAAACCTACACGAGATTTTCAGCAAGCACAAAGATATCAAGATGATAGTATGATAGGCATAGATATAGTCCGCATAGACAGGATATCGAGGCTAGTAGCACGACATGGCGACAAAGCTTTGTTGAGATTTTTGAGCCACCGTGAGATAGAGCTGTCTGGACGAAACATATCTACCATAGCTGGATTTTGGTCTGCCAAAGAAGCAGGAGCCAAAGCTATAGGCACAGGTATCGGCAGAACTTGTGGGTTCAAAGATATAAAGCTAGACAAGACAAATGCAGGACAACCAACCATAAAATACAAAAAAAAGTTGCGAAAAAGGTTCAGCATAAGCGCATCTAGTCTATCTATATCTCACGATGGCGGATTTGCTATAGCGGTGGTAGTATATGTATAAAGTTATAGCTACGAAGCTACTATATCTAGCTTTCATGCTGTTTATCATATCTATCATATCGTTTGTAGCTATACACCTATCGCCAAATAGTTTTTTCGCATCCGGTGAGTTAAATCCAAATATCACTCCAGAATCTATAGCACAACTAGAAAGTATATATGGGTTGGACAAGCCACTATATATACAGTTTATATCTTGGTTTAGAGCTATCTTGTCTCTGGACTTCGGTATAAGCTTTGCTAGCGGAGCACAGGTAAAAGATGAAATACTCAGTCGCATCGGTATCACACTAACTATCAATATCATCTCTATGGTCTTGATATTTGTGTTGTCGTTTTATCTTGGAGTCAAATCTGCTCTAAATCAAGGCAAACTTATAGACAAGATAGTATCGCAGTTTGCTATATTTAGCTTCTCTGTGCCATCGTTTTATCTAGGACTCATCTTTATATATATTTTCAGTATATATCTCGAGCTTTTGCCACTAGCTGGCACCAGTAGCGATGACACTCTAGCTGGACTTGACTATATAGCTGACACAGCAAAGCATCTAGTCATGCCTATATCTATCATGGTCATAGGTGGTTTTGGCACTATGGCGATATATATAAGACAGCTCACACTCAAGATATTGGGTCAAGACTATATATATTTTGCAAAAACAAGACAACTTACCACTAGCCAAATCATGAGAAAATATATCGTGCCAAATCTTTATCCACCAGTGATAACTATGCTAGGGCTTTCGCTACCAGGTATCATAGGTGGGTCTGTGATACTGGAGACTATATTTTCTATAGATGGTATGGGTTTGTTGTTTTTCCAGTCTGCTCTTAGTAGAGACTATCCTGTCATCATGGGCATACTTATAGTGGGTGCGTTCTTGACTATTTTGGGCAACATTTTAGCAGATATTTGGCTGTTGAAACTAAATCCTTTTGCGAAATTTTAAGTTTATTGAGTTGTTTAAGATTTTTTTGGTATAATTGTCCATGAAAATTTTTAAATACTTACTTTTTTCTTTGCTTTTCGTGTCATATTTGAGTGCCATACCGATAGATACTACCAAGACTACATATAGTCGCAAAGACTATATTACAGTTCAAGCATGTACAAAAAAATTAAAGATGTGTATGCTACCAAACAACAACTATCTCAAGACAAAAGAGATAAAACAGACAAAATACAGGTCGTATAAGATTATCAGCGTAGAGGGTATAGATACATACAAAAAGATCAAAAAATACAAAAGAAAGAGAACTTTATATAGATATGCTAAAAAGATGGCAAGAAAAACAAAAGAGGAGAGAGCATACTTGAAAAAAGGTTATGTCAAAGTAGCTCACCTAAAAGCAGTGCCAAAATACAGACGGCTTTTTAGAAGAAACAAAAAAACCCACTACATACCCAAAAGCAGTATCTCTATAAAGCAGTGTTATACAGATGGCTGGTGTGAAACTATGGACAAAAGTTTTGTGAGAAAATCAAAACTCAAACTAAACAAATACATGACCTACAAATCAAAAAGGCGAAAAGTAGATGCCTATACAAATATTAATATTATATCAAAAAAATCAGAGCAGCATGAGTATGTAAAAAAAAGAGCAACATCTAGTTATCTACAGCGAAAAGATTTCAAAAAAGGTTTTGCAAAGACAAAGTATTTCAAAGATTATGATACATACAAAGATAGCATATTTGCCAACTTGTATATCACTGGATATTTGGGCGCTTCAAGTATGGATATACAGACCAGCAAAAATACAGATGACCTCACAAAAGATGCCTTGAGTGGTTCTGGCTCTACACTTGGAGTAGGAGTAGGGTGGATCATGTTTGATAATATCGAACAAAGTATCAATATATCGCTAGTGTCTATGCCGATATACAAAACCATGGACACTACCATAAGCACCGCATATATTTTTCCTCACAAACTGAAGCCATCTGTAGGTTTTGTCATGGGTCATAGCTCTCTTAGTGTAGAAAAGAACCCACTCAAAAGCACTAGAACTATAGTGTTTACAAACTCAAACACCATAATTTTTGGCTTGGATTTGGGTATGCAATACAAATTTGGCAAAAAACATCTCTCGTATGGTTATAGTTTCATAGCAAATTATCAATATTTATTGTTAGACCATATTGTAGATTTGGGCAATGGAGATGAGGAGATAACTATGAAAAACCAACATAAACTAACAGTAGGAGTGAGATATGATTTCTAAAAAAATATATTTAATATGCTTGATAGTAGCGATGATGCTATCTAGCTGTGGGAACTTAAGCAAATCAAAAATAGATGCTGACAAAGTAGAAGAAGCATGTTTAGTTGGATGTGGTTGTTTTTAGAGACAATCAAAAATAAATAAAAGGAAAATTATGAAAAATACATTAACAGGTGTAGTTATTGGCATAGCTATAGTAATCGGAGGATATTTCTCTATTGATTTTATCAAAAACATAGGAAACATAGACACAAAAACATTGCCATCTTATAGCACAAAATTTGACAAATCTGTAAACCCTCACAAGGATTTGAGAGAAGCTATGGACAAATCAAAAAAATCAGGCAAAAATATATTGCTCATAGTCGGTGGTAGCTGGTGTAAATGGTGTGGAGCTATGGACAACTTCATAAATACAAACCAAGATGTGCAAAATAAATTTTATACAGATTTTGAGGTAGTTAGAGTCTATTATGGAAGTGGGACCAACAAAGAGACACAAAGCCTACTCAAACAGTTTCCAACTATACCAGGTACACCGCACTTTTTTGTCCTCAATAGCGATGCAAAACTTATCAAAAATTTTGGCACTACACAGCTAGAACAAGGCAGTAGCTACAACAAAACCAAATTTATGGATTTTATAGACCAACATAAAGCAAAAACAAAATAGTTGAAGCCCCTACTAGTATCACAAGTAAACCATCAGATCAAAGGTTTGCTTGATACTACATTTGTAGATATTTGTGTAGTAGCAGAGATAGGCAACTTGACATATGCATCCAGCGGACATATATATTTCACTATCAAAGACGACAGCTCAAGTTTGAGCTGTGTCATGTTTCGTGGCAATGCTGCGAGACTAAAGTTTGCTCTAAAAGTAGGACTACAGATAGTCATATATGGTAGTATAACCGTATATGTGCCTCGCGGGGCATATCAGCTTATATGTAAATCCATAGAGCCAAGCGGTGTAGGCGGACTAAATCTAGCCTACGAACAGCTAAAAACAAAGCTACAAAATATGGGCTATTTTGACCCAAATATCAAAAAGCCACTCCCTAAGTTTATAGATAAGCTTTATCTACTCACTTCAAACAGTGGTGCCGTGATAGAAGATATGAAAAAGATAGCAAGTGCTAGATGGCCGCTAGTCAAGATATCGCTCATACACACAGCAGTCCAAGGTGGCACAGCTAGAGATAGTATAGTAGCCAATATCGCCATAGCAGACCAGCTAGCTCTCAAAGAGAGCACAGATGGGTATTGTAGTGTCATAGTGCTAGCACGAGGTGGTGGGAGCTTGGAGGATCTGTGGTGCTTCAACGAAGAGCTAGTAGCAACCGCTGTGAAAAACTGCCGTAGCATAATAGTCAGTGCCATAGGACACGAAAGCGACTGGACTATTTGCGATATGGTGTGTGACCACCGAGCATCAACCCCGTCAAATGCTATGGAGATACTACTCAACGACCAAAATGAATACAGACAATACCTAGACGATATGGGCGACAATATCAACTATAGCTTGAAAAGTTTAGTGCAAAAATCTCAACAAAACTTAAACCACACAAAAGAGTTGCTAAGTTCATTTTCTATAAAAAACAAAATCGCCACAAATCAAAACTCGCTCAATGTTATGCGACAATATATATCTCAAGCAATATGGCAAACCATACATACCAAACAAAACGAGCTAAACAATATAGTTTTAAATCTATCAAATATGAATCCAAAAGATAAAAAATACGACAATATAGTCAAGCTAACCAAAGATGACAAAACCACAAAACTAGAACAGCTCAAAATAAACGACACTATAACTTTGCAATCAAATAAACTTCAAGTTAGCTCAAAAGTTTTGGGTATCAGGGCTATTTAGGACGAAAAATCTTTATCTGTGCTTCATCGCACTCTATATAGCTACCACCTATCAAGTCTATACAATACGGCACAGCAGGAAACACAGCATCTAGGCATTCGCCTATCGACTTTGGTTTGCCAGGTAGGTTTATAACTAGCGACGAACCTCTAGTGCCAGCAGTTTGTCTAGACAATATAGCAGTAGGCACATACTGCAAGCTCACTGCTCTCATAAGCTCGCCAAATCCAGGCAGTATCTTTTCGCAGATATTTAAAGTAGCCTCCGTAGTCACATCTCTATATGCTGGCCCAGTGCCACCTGTGGTTACGATCAAATCACACTTTATGTTGTCTGTCATATTTATGAGTGTTTTTTCTATGGTTTGCTGGTCGTCTTCTATGACTTCGTAGTGGTATCGTATGTCGTTTGTTATAAACTTGTCTAACCTATCTTTGATAGCTGGACCGCTAATATCTTTGTATATGCCCTTGCTCGCTCTGTCACTTGTGGTGATTATGCCTATGTTTATCATATTTGTATCCTTTTTGTCGTCTAAATTATATCAAATTTTGCTAAATTTTGCTAAATTTTGCTTTTTTTCATCATTTCGCTTGACTTTTTAGCAAAAT
>JAOZTH010000015.1:23830-25065 GCA_029939245.1 Arcobacteraceae bacterium | reverse complement strand
ATAGGCAAGGCAAAAAATCTCAAAAGTCGTGTCAAGAGCTATTTTAAATTTACTCCAGTTTTAGCTCCGCACGATAGCTCTAGCCAAAGAATATACAAGATGATAAGCGAGACGGCAAGTTTGAGCTACATAGTCGTGCCAGATGAAAACGATGCTTTGATACTAGAGAACTCACTCATAAAACAGCTCAAGCCCAAGTATAATATATTGCTACGAGATGACAAAACTTTTCCATATATTTACATAGACTACAGCGAAAGTTTCCCACGACCAAAGATGACGAGAAAGATACTTAAAAGTCCCAAAGTCAAGTATTTTGGTCCATATAGTAGTGGCTGTCGTGATATGTTAGATAGTCTGTATGAGGTGCTTCCGCTAGTGCAAAAAAGTAGCGGTATGAGTGGTGGTGTGGCTTGTATGTATCACCAGATGGATATGTGTCTAGCTCCGTGTGAGGGCAAAGTCAGCGAGGCAAAATATAGCGAAGTAGTAGCTCAAGCGGTGGCACTGATACAAAACAAACACTCACTTATAAAACAACTCAAGGTTCGGATGCAAAATTTAAGTCTATCAAATAGATTTGAAGATGCTATAGTGCTACGAGATAGGATCTCAAAGATAGGTAGATCTAGTATCCGCTCCACTATAGATATGGCAAACAACGAAAACATAGATGTCGTAGTAGCCAGACAAAGCGGTCTCAAAGTCGCTATAGTCCGTATGTTTGTCCGTGATGGCAAGATAGTGTCATCTACTAGCTCGGTGATAAATATCCGCCAACCGCTAGATAGTTTCGATGAGTTATATAAAAGTATCATCATAAACAACTACCAAACAGTGCTACCAAACACTCCTACGGCGATATTGTTGGGTGAGGATATCAGATATATAGATGAGCTAAAGGAGTTTTTGAGTCAAGCTTTGCAAAAAAAGGTAGCCCTACTTTCGCCTAAAATAGGAGCCAAAAAGTCTATAGTAGAAGTAGCGAAGATCAACTGCGAGGAGTTGCTACGACAAGTTAAACCAGACGGCGATATACATGACGAGATAGGCAAGTTGTTTGAGCTAGACAACACACCTAGACGATACGAAGTGTTTGACAACTCACATATGGCAGGGCAAGCTACGGTGGGTGCTATGATAATATATGACGATGATAAGTTTATCAAAGCAGACGATAGATTGTATCATTTGTCCGCCAAAGATGAATATGGACAGATGAGAGAGATGCTCAC
>JAOZTH010000015.1:0-23730 GCA_029939245.1 Arcobacteraceae bacterium | reverse complement strand
GACAAGCGGTTGCAGTTTTGTCAAAACTTGCGAGATATGGCACACAAAAAGGCGATAAACTTCCACAAAAAGACCAAAGCCAGACAAGATAAAAATATATCTTTGCTAGAGGTTCACGGCATAGGCAAAGCAAAGCTAACAAAACTTTTAAGCTATTTTGGGACATTTGAGACTATAAAATCAGCTAATATGGATATACTGCTAGAAGTCGTCAGCAAGACAGATGCGACAAAGATAAGGAGCTATTTCGATGGATTATCTAAGCATAGATAGACAACACACATGGCATCCATATAGCCCACACCCGGCTACCGAAACTCCGCTTTTGGTAGCACAAACAAAAGCACAAACGATAGTCCTAGAGGATGGCACCAAGCTAGTAGATGCTATGAGTTCGTGGTGGAGTGCTATTTGGGGATATAACCACCCAAGCATCATCAAAGCTATAGAAACACAGGCAAATATCATGCCACATGTCATGTTTGGTGGTCTTACAAACAAACCAGCAGTTGAGCTTACATATAAGTTAGCAAAGCTGACCAGACTTCCCAGTGTATTTTTAGCCGATAGTGGCTCGGTGGCAGTGGAAGTAGCACTCAAGACAGCGATATTGTATCAAAAAGCCAAAGCCAAAAATGTCTCACGATTTGTAGCTTTGCGACACTCATATCATGGCGACACTTTGGGCTGTATGGGAGTATGCGACCCACAAAACAGCATGCACTCGCTTTATGGTGACTATGTGCCACAAAATATATTTAGTTCCATAGAAAATCTAGGACAAACTATCGTAAATCATCACAAAGATATAGCAGGAGTGATAGTAGAACCTATAGTCCAAGGTGCTGGTGGTATGCGGATACACGATGCAGAATATCTCAAGATAGCCAGAGAGTTATGCACCAAATACGACTTAGTGTTGATAGCAGACGAGATAGCCACAGGCTTCGGACACACAGGGCAGATGTGGGGTTGCGACCACGGCGGTATCACACCAGATATCATGACAGTAGGCAAATCGCTCACGGCAGGGGCTATGACATTGAGTGCCATGTGTACTACCAAAAATATCAGCGATACGATATCAAACAGTCAGTTTGCAGCTCTCATGCACGGACCTACATATATGGGAAACCCTCTTGCATGTGCTGTGGCAAATGCTAGTATAGATATGTTTAGCGAGGTTGATTGGCAGGCAAAAGTGGCAAATATACAAAAGATATTTGAGACAAACTTAGAACCGCTTCGTGCTTGTGATATAGTCGCCGATGTGCGATCTATAGGAGCTATAGGGGTGGTGGAGCTAAGAAGCGATAAGTATGCCTCACAACTACAAAAACATTGTGTTCAAAACGGTGTATGGATACGACCGTTTGGCAGGTTGCTTTATAGTATAGTGTCGTATAATATCACACACGATGAGCTAGAGCAGGTCACTTCGGCTATGTGCGATGCAATATATGAGCAGATATAGGTTTTTTAGGTGGGCTTAAGTTTAATATGATAAAATATGTAAAAAGAGGGTTACGATGATAGATATCAAGCTACTACAAACAGATTTTGAGTATTGTCGCACGAAGTTAAAACTTCGTGGCATAAGCGACAAAATACTGGCAAATATACAAAATATGAGTGCAAGCACCAAGAAAACACGACAAGAGATGGAGGTCGTGCAAGCGACGCAAAACAGCATGTCTGCTAAGTTTGGCGTGTATAAACGAGAGCAAAAAGACACTAGCAAACTACAGACGGATATAAACAGCCTAAAAGCCCAAAAGCAAACTTTGGAAGAGTCTGTCAAGTCATCGGAGCAAAAACTAGCAGAACTTTTGTCAAATATACCAAACATACCAGACGATATAGTGCCAGTGGGTGCCGATGAAAACGACAATGTAATCCTGGAACAAATAGGCGACAAGCCTAAGTTTGATTTTGAACCACTGAACCACTGGGATATGGGCGAGATGACTGGAGTGCTTGATTTTGCACGAGGAGTCAAGATATCCAAAAGCCGTTTTGTAGCTACTACTGGCACAGTGGCGAAGCTTGAGAGGGCATTGGGAAACTATTTTTTAGACTTCAACTCCAAAGCCGGGTTTATAGAGTGGTCTGTGCCGTTTGTAGCAAACAGACAGGCTTTGTATGGCACAGGTCAGTTGCCTAAGTTTGAGGAGGATTTGTTTCGTCTTGATGGTGAGTCGCTCTATCTTATACCTACAGCGGAAGTGTCGCTGACAAACTTATATGCCGGTGAGATATTGGATATAAAAAATTTGCCGCTGTTGCTCACTGCTAAAACTGCTTGTTTTCGCAAAGAAGCAGGAAGTGCAGGGCTAGATACTAGAGGTATGATACGGCTACATCAGTTTGACAAAGTAGAGATGGTGGCTATAACCACACAAGAGCAGTCGGCAGAGGTGTTTGACAAGATGGTGCAAAACTCTTGTGATATATTGAGCTCGTTGGGTCTGGCATATAGGACAGTGGAGCTATGTAGTGGAGATCTAGGATTTAGTGCTACTAGGACTATAGATATAGAGGTGTGGTTACCCGGACAAAACCGCTATAGAGAGATAAGCTCCGTATCAAATACCAAAGAGTTTCAAGCAAGACGAGCGAAAATACGATACAAAGATGGCAAAAACAGGTTAGCCCATACTTTAAACGGCTCTGCTCTAGCAGTAGGACGATGTGTAGTAGCTGTGATGGAAAACTACCAAAAGCCAGACGGGACATTTACCATGCCTGAAGTTTTGCGACCATATATGGATATATTATGAGAGATATCACTGTCCGAAATCCACTAGATATGCACTTGCATTTGCGAGATGACGATATGCTTTGTCTCGTAGCTCCACTAAGCGCTGGGACATTTAGCGGCGGGTTGGTTATGCCAAATCTAGTGCCACCTATCACAAACCTACAGATACTAGACAGATACAAAAGCACGATAGCAGATAGTATAGGCGAAAATAGTTTCAAGCCATATATGACTATCTTTTATAGAAACTACGACAGAGAGTTTATCAAAAATATCAAAGAGAGCATAACCGCCATGAAGCTATATCCGGCAGGGATTACGACAAATAGCGATAGTGGTATAAGTAGCTTTGATATAGATACTATGCGACCTACACTAGAGACTATGAGCGAGCTAAATATACCTCTGTGTGTACACGGCGAGACAGATGGCTTTGTGATGGATAGAGAAGCTGAGTTTATGGATATATACGAAAGTTTAGCGACTGCCTTTCCAAGGTTAAAGATCATCATGGAGCATATCACGACCAAAGCGGCTACGAAAATAGTGCAAAAACACGACAATCTTTTCGCTACTGTTACCGCCCATCATCTACTGCTAACACTGGACGATGTGGCAGGTGGCTTGCTAAAGCCACATCTGTTTTGTAAACCTATAGCCAAACGACACGAAGACAAAGATGCTCTAGTGGATATGGCTACTAGCGGACACTACAAGATAATGTTTGGTAGTGACTCTGCTCCACACCCTACAAGTAGCAAAGAGTGTTGCGGATGTGCGGCAGGAGTATTCACCGCCCCCATAGCTATACAGTTGATGGCAGAATTGTTTATAAAAGATGACAAAAATATAGACCAAAGCGAACAAAATCTACAAAAATTTATGAGTGATAATGCTATAGAAATATATGGCATATCGCCACCACCAAAGAGCATAACACTAGAAAACAAAGAGTTCATAGTGCCGAAAATTTATAAAAACAAACAAAACGAAGTAACCCCTATGAAAAGTGGAGAGATACTAAAATGGAGGATAAAATGATAAAGATAGCTATACTTATAACAGTGTTTGTCTTTGTAGTATATATGATAAGTGCCAAAATAGAGTGGTCAACAGATATGGTCAAAAATATCTTGGTAGGACTGGGTATAATAGTCTGCATATATATCACGATACTTTTGATACAGCCATCTGGCGACAATTATATCAAGTGGACAGATACCACAAGAACAAAATAAAAGGGCAAAAATGAGAGATTATCTACAAGATGACAGAAACGACAAAACAAGAACACAGATCTATTATGCCAAGCAAGGCAAGATAACAGGCGATATGAAAGCGGTGGCAAAAGTAGAAAAACTGGACCCAGAGTTTATACGAAGTGAGATAGCGAGAGGTCGTATGATAATACCAGCAAATATCAACCACAAAAAGCTAGTCCCTATGTGTATAGGTATAAACAGCTTGTGCAAAATCAATGCCAACATAGGCTCGTCTGCACTTAGCTCAAATATCAGCCAAGAACTCGAAAAGGTAGATATGTGCCTGAAATACGGAGCAGATACTATCATGGACTTAAGCACTGGCAAAGATATAGACAGCATACGAAAAGCGGTCATAGCTCACTCAACTGTGCCTATAGGCACTGTGCCTATATATCAAATAGTAGCAGACTGCAACGATGATATAAACAAACTAACCATAGAAAATATGCTACAAACACTTGAAAGTCAAGCGAAACAAGGGGTGAGCTACTTCACTATACATGCTGGGTTTTTGCTAGAAAATATGCCAAACATAGCCAAACGAAAGATGGGTATAGTCTCCAGAGGTGGCTCTCTGATGGCTTCGTGGATGATGCACTATCATAGAGAAAATCCATTTTATGAAGCATATGATGATATACTTGATATCTGTAGGCGATACGATGTGGCACTCTCGCTAGGCGATAGCCTACGACCCGGATGTCTAGCAGATGCCAGTGATGAAGCACAGTTAAACGAGCTCAAAGTATTGGGCGAGCTGACACTCAAAGCTTGGGACAAAGATGTGCAAGTCATGATAGAGGGTCCAGGACACGTGCCACTAAATCAAATAGAGAGAAACATGAAACTAGAGCGAGAGTATTGCCATGAAGCTCCGTTTTATATATTAGGACCACTGGTTACTGATATAGCAGCCGGATATGACCATATTAGCAGTGCTATAGGTGCGGCTGTCGGTGGGTGGCATGGCTGTAGTATGCTGTGCTATGTTACTCCCAAAGAACACTTAGGTTTGCCAAATGCCCATGACGTGAGAGAGGGTATCATAGCATATAAGATAGCAGCACATAGTGCCGATATAGCCAGAGGGCGAAAGGGTGCTAGAGATATAGACGATGCTATGAGTGATGCTAGATATGGCTTTGACTGGAATCGGCAGTTTGAGCTAGCTCTCGATGGCGACAGAGCTAGAGAATATCATGACGAGACACTTCCACAAGAGGTGTTTAAAGATGCAAAATTTTGCAGTATGTGTGGTCCAAAATTTTGTAGCTATAAGATCACACAAGAGATAGTAGAAAAAGAAAACAAAAAACAAAAAAAATAGATTTAGAAAATTGAACCCTCTGATCAAACAATATGAAAACCAATTTTTTTGTTTTCAATTCGTGAAACCGCCTCGGCTAATTTTGCTATAATAAAAACTTTCTGTGAAAAACTGTATATTCTACGAGCTACAGAGGTTTTTAGAGGTGACCTTAATAAAAAAGAGAATTTGAGAAAAAATGGTATTTTGATGTGGTATTTAGATGTTCTATTAATATTATTTCGCTATAATGTTACAAAAGATAACTCAAGAAGGATTTTTATGAAACAAATAGCAAATTTAACAATAGTATTGATATTATTATTTAACTTTTCAGGATGTGACAAGACATATAATATGTGGACACAGACCAATAAAACACACAATATGATTATATCCAAGGATAAGATTGTATCATACTATAAAAATAAAAAAGAAAATGAGTTTATTTTTTTGGGTCAACGATACCACTATATCTTCGGCAAAAAAGTTCAAAAATCTACATTCAACCATTCATTCTATAACTCAAACAAAATAGATGAGTTTTTTGAGTTCCTTGAACTGTTAAAGAAAGCAGACAAAAAAATCCTTTCAACATCCAATAGTATTTATAATGCAAAGCTTGATTCAAGTAAAATTAGAGCAAGTATAAGCATCTCCGTGTTGAAAGATTTTGATAAAATTGCAGAAAATTCGATTTTTTTAACAAATAAAAAAAAGGATCAAATAAATATTTTTAAATGGATTACCGACAAAAAAACAAAACTGACGAAAAGTAGTTTCTTTAAATCGCGTTATACAGTAGGTAAATGGTATGTAAAATCAAAAAGCGAGAAATACCAAGCTGATAAATTGAAAGGGCAATGGAGATCAAGACTTTTGCGTACTGACGGTATGGAAACTAGTGATTCAGTCCAGGTCGTGCTATACGAAAACTATGGATTTTTTAGATTCAAGGATACAAAAAACTCGAAAATAACTTGGTATTATGACTACAAGACAAGAAATAAGTTATTTTACACAACTAGAAAAGACGACAACGTATATGGGAAAAATGGTACAGTTCTGACAAAAAAAGGAGTTTTTTCTAAAATTCTTGCAGATAAGGAAATTTCGCACAAATACAGAGAAAGTCGTTTTAATCATTTGCAATGGGCTAAAAAAAGGAGTAAAGTAGTCTATGAAAAAGATATAGAAAAATTCTTTGAGATAAGAATGAGAGGTAGATTTATTGGACACAAGACTACGAAAAAAGATAGTAATCCTAAGTATTCTAAACACAAAAAAGATAGTAATCCTAAGTATTCTAAACACAAAAAAGATAGTAATCCTAAGTATTCCAAACGCAAAAAAGAATATTTGATATATTATAGAATACCTTTTGAAAAGCAGATACAATTTTATCGTTATAATGGTAGATACAAAGATGATGATATAATTTGGTTCTATGACTACAAAACCAAAGCCAAGATATTTTATACCACAAACCGTGAAAGAAAACTATACAAAAAGGATGGTTCATTGCTAACAAAAAGCGAATTGTTTTCAGAGATTTTGATAGATTCTAAAAAGATCAGCACTACAAAACAAGTTAGCAATCATAGTAGATTGGATAAATTTATTCAAAAAAATTGTTCGGAACGATTATATAGCTACAAATGTGATTTTGATCTATTTGGCAATATTTACAAGGCATCACAAAAAGTCAATAAACATAGCGTAAAGATTGGATTTGATACTTATGTCACACTAAATATATTGAATCTAAAGGCAGAAGGAATATTGAAAAATATTGCTATGACACCGATCACTGTCACCAAAGATTTAGGTATAGGGGTAGGCTTGGTTTTTTTTATTCCTATATATTCGTTAGTATACTTGTTGAGCAGAGGATGGTAAATTTGGATATAATGAACAATAAAAACAAGAGTGCGTTAGATAGCTATGAAATGGGATGCGACAAGGCTACAAAGGGTGTAAGAAGTATAAAAAACAAGAAAACCCAAAAAATATATAGCAAATATGGATTGTATATAGGTAAATTATCGCAAAATATTAAAATTTTATGATAATTTGGTAAAATAAAGTTGATATTTTTTAAAAAAGAGAGAATTTGAATAAAATTAAGATTTAGAAGTAGTATTTAGAAGTTCCCTTAATGTTGCCACAAGATTTTATATTTTGAGCTATGTGCTTATACAAAGAAAGGTAGTGAAAGTATTTTATAAACTTTTGAGATGTCTTAAGACTAATTTGATATAATCTTAAAATTTTAAAGGAAAACATATGAAATATACAAAAGAAGAGATATTTAAAGCAGTATCAACAGTAAATGACCCAGAAGTAGGGTTCAATCTAGTAGAGATGGGGCTGATATACGATGCCTCGTGTAGCGATGATGGCGATGTAGGTGTGACTATGACTCTAAGCACAAAGGCATGTCCGCTACATCAGATGATAGTCCAGTGGGTAGAAGAAGCTGTCTTGCGAGAGTTGCCAGAGGCGAAAAATGCCAGTGTAGAAGTGGTATGGGAGCCTGCTTGGAACATATCGTTTGCTACAGACGAGGTTCAAAAAAAACTAGGCGGTGCTATGTGATGTATTGGATCAAGCTCATATTTTCGCCTATCACGGCACCGATACGATTTATACAAAACAACTTCAAGACGGTGGTGTTTTTGACTATAGTTATATCTATCGTGATGAGTTCAGATCAACAAACATTTGAGACGACCAGTCCAAATCTAGCACAAGTAGAGCTAATAGGACCTATCATCATAGCCGATGAGATAATAGAACAACTTGACGATATAAAACAAAACGACAATATAAAAGGAGTTTTGCTAAAGATAAACTCCCCCGGTGGTGCGGTAGATGCATCTGTGGAGATAGCCTATGCTATAAAAGAGCTAAATAAAGTCAAGCCAGTAGTGTCATATGCTAGTGGTATCATCGCTAGTGGAAGTTATTATGCTAGTATATATAGTAGCGAAATAGTGGCAAACCCGGGCAGTATGGTCGGTAGCATAGGAGTCATCATAAGCGGACTAAATACTGAAAAACTTATGGAAAAGCTAGGCATACAGACACAGACCATACAAGCAGGAGAATACAAAAGTGTAGGCACAGCCCAGAGAGCTTGGAGTGATATAGAAAAAAAGGAGCTAGAAAAAGTGATAAATGATACATATGATATGTTTATAGAAGATGTCAAAAAAGCAAGAAATTTGAACATAGATGAAAAAGAGTTTGCCAACGGACATATATTTACAGCCAGACAAGCCAAAGCAGTAGGACTAGTAGATGAAGTAGCCACTATAACCAAAGCAAAAGCAAACTTGAAAAAACTATCCAAAGTCCAGCAACCAGTATGGCAAAAAGAGGACAAATACAAAAAGTTTATGAAACAGCTAAACAGTAGCATAGCGAAAACATTGCAGACACATCTATCTGGTCTCAAGGCTTATTGATGAGAGTTTTATTTTTAATACCAGTGTTTGTAGTGTTTTCTATAGCACAAACGATCATGTGCTACAAAGAAGCGGTGGTGTCGCCATCTGCTATGGACACAGCGAAGCTAAGCGGAACTTTATGTGATGGCAAAACTATCAAAGATATGCAAATAGAGGGCTGGAACACCAAAGATATACAGATGACAAAGTCAAACGACAAGTTAAACTTCGTATATGTTTTCACTAAAGGCGAAACCAACAGCAACAATCCACAACAAACAAAAGCACCAGAACCAAAAACCGATATGAAAAAAGCCAAAGAGATATTTACAACTAGATGTAGCAGATGTCACAAAAAGCAGGACAACGATATGCAAAAACAGAAAACATTTGATGACTTTATGTTTAAGCTGTCACAATACGGACGAAACGATATCAAATCCAACAATGCCTACTTGATGACACCTGTATCAAACTCTATCACAGAAGATGATGCAAAGATGGTATTTGACTATATTCATGCCAAATAATAGTCATTCGCTATATCGCTAAATAAGTTCACTATCTATAGTGATATCTGTAGTCACATTGCCTCGTGGATTGAACTTAAAAGTTGTTTTGAGTTTTTTGGGCGATAGGTTGCTATAAAGTGTATCGAAAATCTCATTTGCTACATCTTCGTGTGATATATATCTATCGGCGAAACTGTTGATATATAGCTTCAGTGCCTTTAGCTCTATGACATATTTGTCTGGTGAGTATTGTAAATATATACAAGCAAAATCAAAATACCCACTACGAGGACAACGACACATAAACTCAGGTAGTTTTATATCTATGAGATAGTTTTTTGGATGTTTATGCTCCCAGAAGTTTGTCGGGTCTGCTATATCAAACTGGTCTATCTCTAGCTCGCCGTATTTTTTTTCTTTTTTTATCATAACTTTAAGTCATCGTAGGCTTGACCTACTCTTTGAGACAATGACACGGCTCCACAATTTAGCCATACTCTTGGGTCGTAGTAGGCTTTGTTTGGTTTGTCTGCTCCGTCATCGTTTCCTATTTGTGATTGGAGCTTATCTCTGTTTTGTTTTTGAAATTTGTTGACACCACTCCAAAAAGCCCACTGGGTATCTGTGTCTATATTCATCTTGACTACACCATAGCTGATAGCTTCTTTGATAGATGATATTTCGCTACCGCTACCGCCGTGAAATACAAAATCCACGATACTATCGCTAGATAGTCCTAGCTGGTCTTTGATATATTTTTGACAATTTTTAAGTATGTTAGGTGATAGCTTGACATTGCCAGGTTTATAAACCCCATGAACATTGCCAAAACTAGCAGCTATAGTGAAGTTGTCGCCTATTTTGCACAGGCTACGATATGCTTCAAACACATCCTCTGGCTGTGTATATAACAAACTGTTGTCTATAGAAGTGTTGTCCACTCCGTCCTCTTCGCCACCTGTGATACCTAGCTCTATCTCTATACCCATGTTTAGCTTGGAAAATTTGGCAAAATACTCCGCCGATAGCTCTAGGTTGTCTTGCAAAGTTTCGGCACTTAAGTCAAGCATATGCGATGTGAAAAGTGGTCTGCCTGTGTGGTTGAAAAATTTCTCACCCTCTATGAGTAGTCTATCTATCCATGGAAGTAGCTTTTTGTTTGCATGGTCTGTATGCAATATGACAGGCACTTTGTATATCTTTGATATATAATGGATATATCTAGCTCCTGCTACTGCTCCTGTGACTGCTGTATCCAAACTATCATCACTACTTTTGCCACCAAAATGCTTCGCACCACCGTGGCTAAACTGAAGTATCACTGGCATATTTCTACACTTTGCCTCCGCTAAGACTGCATTGATAGACTCTGTATTTACTACATTGATAGCAGGTATCGCCATATTTTGTAGCTTTGCTTGAGCGTATATCTCTTTTGCCTGCGTGGCATTTACTACACCTTTGTATTTGCTATATGGCATATTTGTCTCCTTATTTTAGCTTGATATTTGCAGACTTTTGTAGCTTGACTACTTTTTGGTCTATTTTATCCATAAGTTTCTTTTGTTTGAGGATTTCTGCTACCTTCTCTTTTGAGTCTTCGAAACTGGCAGTGCCTTTTGATTTTTTGTCTTCTAGGTATATGATATGAAAACCAAACTGAGTTTTGACAGGTGATTTTGTGTATGTGCCTTTGGTAAGTTTGATGGCTGCTTTGGAAAATGCAGGTACCATATCTTTGGGTTCAAACCAGCCTAAGTCTCCACCACTTTTGCCAGATGGTCCTGTGGAGTGAGTTTTTGCTAGTGTTTTAAACTTTTCAAATTTGTTTGAACTTTTATTTATCGTAGCTATAAGCTCCTGTGCTTTTGCTTTTGTTTTTAACAATATATGACTAGCTTTGAGAACCGCCTTTTGTGTGAAGCTTTTTCTGTTTTTGTCGTAGAAGCTTTTCATATCAGCGGTGGTAATATTTATAGTAGATAACTCTTTTTGCATCCAATATTCCAAAGCTAAGTTTTCTTTGAGCACTTTTATGGCTTCTTTAAATTTTGTTTTGTTTGTCACTCCTGACTTTATAGCCATACTTGTGAGTAGCTTTTTCTTGACTATTTGGTCGAGTATTTTGTCTTTGTCCTTTTTTGGTAGCATATTTAAGTCTATTGGCTTGCCTATAATCATCCGCACATCTTCAGATGTGATCGTTTGTCCGTTTACTGTGCCGTAGTTTTGTCCTGCTATTGCAACTTGTGCTATTATGGCACATATTATTAAAATTTTATTCATTTTTATCCTTTTTTTTTGTGCGATATTATACCTACTTTGTCTTAAATTAATCCAACATATAAAAGAAATTTGTAAATTTGTGGGATTTTGCTTGAAATTTAAATAATATTTAGATATAATAAGAAAAAACAGGATAAAATATTGAGACTATTAGTTATAGAAGATGAAATAACATTGAACAAAACCATAGTAGATGGTTTGAGCGACGAGGGGTATCTAGTAGATACAGTAGAAAACTTAGCAGATGCAGAGTATTTTGTAGAGGTGCGACACTATGACCTAGTCATAGTAGACTGGATGCTAAGCGATGGATGCGGACTAGATATAGCAAAAAATATTAAAAAACGATTTGGTAGGACTTCAGTGGTAGTGCTAAGTGCCAGAGATGACAAAGAGAGTATCTTGGAGGCATTTGATGTGGGTATTGATGATTATATCACAAAGCCATTTGACTTTGATATATTTATAGCAAAGATCAAAGCTAGACTTAGATTTGGAGGAAGCAACAGCATAGTTATAAATGAGCTGGTGATAGACCCTGATGATGAAAAGATAACATTTCAAGGCAAGGATGCTGAGCTAAAAGGCAAGCCATTTGAAGTGCTGTTGCACTTAGCTAGACACAGAGACCAGATAGTATCAAAAGAGCAACTACTAGACTCAATATGGGAAGAGCCAGAGCTAGTCACGCCAAATGTCATAGAAGTAGCGATAAATCAAATAAGACAAAAGATGGACAAACCACTAGGTATATCTACTATAGAGACGGTTCGTAGGCGAGGATATCGGTTTAGTTTCGACAATCTTGACGACGAAGATGAAGATGAAGACGAATAGTGGCATACATAGGAATATAAATTGCGATATAGCATACAAAAGGAGTTTTTGACTAGGCTTATAGTCGCTACGACTATATTTTTATTTACTATATCTTTTGTGTTTTATAGTTATGTATGGACTATAACCAAGACAGATATAGAAAACAATCTGGAGTTAAATGCAAAGCTAGTAAACAAGTTAAACAAACTAGACAAAAACACACTGCTGACACTAGAGCAATATCTTGAGGGTAGGACGACTATAGATATAGTAGCTTCTGACAAAAAACCTCAAGTCTATCATAGCAACTATGAAGAGGATAACAGAAAGTTTTATATGATAGAGTATCCATCTACAGATATAAAAAATAGTTTCATCATCATCATCAAAGATATGACCACTACTTTTGATATGATAGATAGGATATTTCAAAATCTATTTATATTTGCTCTCATAGGCTTGTTGTTTGTAGTGCTGTATGCTGTGACATTGTCTCGTGTGCTGACTATACCTATAAGCAGTTTTGCTAAACTTATAGCCAACACAGATATAAACAACCTACAAACACTAGACAAAAAGAGTATGCCACAAGAGTTTCACCCAGTCGTAACATCGCTAAACAAACTTGCCAACAAAGTCAAATCACACATAATGTATCAAAAAGAGTTATACATAGGTATCACACATGAGCTAAAAACTCCTATGAGTGTCATAAAGCTCAAAAACGACATAATGCTCAAAAAACCAAGACAAACAGAAGAGTATGAAGATACGATGAGGATAAATGTCAAAGAGATAGACAAGATGACAAAGATGGTAAGCTCTGTTTTGGAGATGGGTAGGCAAGAGTCTGTGAAGTTTGAAAATGAAAAAAATATAGTTTTGGATCTATTTATCCAAGATATAATCAAAAACTTTGCTTTTGTTGCACAAAGATCAAACAAAATAATATTTAAAAACAACACAAAAAATATCTCTATAAAGATACAGCCAACTATGCTATCTCAAATAATACAAAACTTCATACAAAATGCAGTCAAGTTTTCAAATACAGATGCGACAGTGCTAGTGCTAGTGAGACAAGATGAAAAATATATATACATAGAAGTTTTCAACGAGGGCGACAGCATAGACGAGACCAAAGACTATTTTGCTCCATTTACAAGGTTTGGCGACAAGCAAGGTGTGGGACTGGGATTGTATCTATCTAAAAATGCTTCTGATAGTTTGGGGTCTGTGATAAAGCTAGAAAACAGAACCGATGGTATAGATGGAGTAGTAGCAACATTAAAGATAAAAAAGGATAAAATTGGAAAATATAAGTTTATTTGATATCATAACCATTAGCTTGGTTGTGGTGTTGGGATTTAAGGGTCTTTTGCGAGGCTTTATCAAAGAGGCATTTGGGCTAGTTGGTATAGTAGGTGGTGTGTTTGTAGCATCTAGAGTAGCGAACTCTGTAGGGCAGATGATAGGGTTAGAAAACAACTCTACAGCCATGCTTATAGGTTTTGTCATCACGCTTCTGGCTTTTTGGAGTTTGACATATCTGCTAGGTATGGTGATATATAAGATAGCAGATAAAAGTGGGCTAGGGATATTTGACAAGTTTTTGGGCTTTGGCTTCGGCACGGCAAAGGTGTTTTTGATATTTTCTATATCTATATATGCTTTGAGTAGCATAGAGTTTGTAGAAAAGATACTAGACGAAAAAAACAAAAACAGCATAATGTACGGAGTGTTTAAAAGCACAGGCTCATACATATTGGCCAAAGGTGGCACGACACAGCAAGAGATAGAAAAGATAGTTGACAAAAAAGTCAAAGAACAGCTGAAAGAACAGTTGAAAAAAAATAAGGACTAAAGAATGTTTGACAACACATACATACAACAAAGAATACAAAAAGCACAAGGACTAAGAGAGCTTGGTATAAATCCATACTCAAATAACTCAAAAAGAGATACGACTGTATCGGAGTTTTTAAACAAAAACAAAGATATAGAAAATATGGAAAACAAACGAGACGAAAGCCTGACATTTGTAGTCAGTGGCAGGATAAAGTTTTTTCGTATCATGGGCAAGGCAACATTTATAAAGATACAAGACAACACAGGACTACTACAAATATATATCTCTAGAGACAACTTAGCAGAAGGGTTTTATAACAATATATTTAAAAAATATTTTGAGACAGGCGATATTATAGAGGTTGCTGGATTTCCTTTTGTTACTGGCAAGGGCGAACTGTCGTTAAATGCCACAAAAGTATCTATGCTGACCAAAGCTATATCTCCACTACCTGAAAAGTTTCATGGACTTCAAGACAAAGAGCAAAGATATCGCCAAAGATACTTAGATATGATCATGAACGATGAAGTGCGACAAACTTTTCAAACTAGAAGTCGTGTCATATCTCTCACTCGTGAGTTTTTTGAGGAGAAAGGATTTTTAGAAGTAGAGACACCTATGATGCACCCCATAGCAGGTGGAGCAAATGCCAAGCCGTTTGTGACTCATCACAACAGTCTAGGAGTAGATAGGTATCTACGAATTGCTCCAGAGTTGTATCTCAAGCGACTTATAGTCGGCGGATTTGAAGCGGTATTTGAGATAAACAGAAACTTTCGCAACGAAGGTATGGATAGCACCCACAACCCTGAGTTTACTTCTATAGAGTTTTATTGGGCTTATAAGACCCACAGAGACTTGATAGACTTGACTATAGAATACCTACACTATCTTTTAGACAAGCTAGACTTACCAAAAAAATTACAATACGATGATATGGTGGTGGATTTTGCAAATATATCACAGATACCATTGTGTGAAAGCTTGACAACTATAGGTGGAGTAGATGCCGATATATGCCGAGATGTCGGCAAAATATACGACTATCTAAAGAGACAAAAGATATCGGTCAAACCGGGCTTAAACTTAGGACAACTTCAGGGCGAATTGTTTGATATTTATGTAGAAAAGAAGCTTATAAATCCTACATTTATCACGGATTATCCAGTGCAGATAAGCCCACTAGCTAGAAGAGACGACACAGACACGCACAACACACAGCGGTTTGAGCTGTTTATCTGTGGCAAAGAGATAGCAAATGCCTTTAGTGAGCTAAACGATCCACTAGACCAGCTGGATAGATTTAGCCAGCAAGTAGCCAGCAAAGAGCTAGGTGATGACGAAGCACACGGTATGGACGAAGAGTTTGTAGAAGCTTTATCGTATGGTATGGCTCCTACTGCAGGGCAGGGTATAGGGATAGACAGGTTGGTGATGTTGCTTGTCAACAAACAAAGCATAAGAGATGTGATACTGTTTCCTGCTATGAAGATCAAAAAGTAGCACAAGTGTATAAGATATACGATATTTACAATACTTTGGATATTATTTCACCGTTTGAACTCCAAGAAAGCTGGGACAACAGCGGTCTGCTAGTAGGTAATAAACAAGATAGTTTTGATACTATTTGTTTGACTTTGGATATAGATGCACAGCTGCTAGAAAGTTTGCCAAAAGAAACTTTGATAATATCACATCATCCGCTCATATTTAGCCCTATCACACAGCTAAACTATGACGATATGGCGACAAAATTTTTATATACTATGATAAAAAAGGATATCAAACTTATATCTCTACATACCAATTTTGACAAAACAGATCTAAATAGCTATTTTGCCAAAAATATACTAAAATTTCCAGGCAAGTTAAAAGATGACTATATATATGAAGCCAAAGTAGATATGAGTTTTGATAGTTTATTAGAAAATGTAGCTATGAAACTAGGCAAAAAATCCATACAATATGTCAAGACACAGCACCATATAAAAGATATTAGCATAATATGTGGTAGTGGGGCATCGTTTTTGAAAGATATAAAGACAGATTGTCTGCTGACTGGCGATATAAAATACCATGACCAAATAGCCGCAAAAGCTATGAATATAGGACTAATAGACATAGGACACTTTGAAAGTGAGAGACACTTTGCAGAGCTTATTTTCCAAAATTTGCAAAAATATTTAGAAAATAAAGAAATAAATGTTATAATGCCAAATATAACAAACCCACAACAGGAGAAAACATTTGAATAAAAACTTAGAACAGTTGATAGAGTTGTCAAAACTCAACCAACAGATAGACGATATAGGACCACAGATAAAAGCACACGAACATAAGCTTGAAAAAAAATTATCGCAGATAGATGGTATCAAACTTGACTTTGAAAAGACAAAGCAAACTATAGTAGATACACAAGCTAGTGTCAAGACAAACAACACTCACCTCAAAGAGTTGAGCAAAAAACTAAAAGAGATTGTCAAAAAAACTAACAAACTCAAGACACAAAAAGAGGTCAATGCTGTCCAAGTAGAAGAGGATATAGCTAGACAATCTATATCGTTTACAAACGATGAGATAGAAAGGCTTCAAAATATAGTCCAGCTGAAAAAAACTCAAAACAAAGAGAGACAAGAAAATCTAAAAATAGAAAAAAAACTCCATGATGATATGGCAAAAACAGTCAAACAAGAGATAAAAGATCTAAATACAAAGATAGAAGAGATAAGCAAAGTAAAAGGCACACTGTCACAAAAGGTGGATACAAAACTTCTAAGCTTTTATGAAAGTATAGAAAACTGGGCAAAAGAGACTGCAGTAGTTATAGTGAAAAATAGGGCTTGTTATGGGTGCTTTATGAAACTTAGCAACAAAACATATAGCATGTTAAAGCTAGAAAATGAAGTTGTAAATTGTGACAATTGTGGTAGAATTATCTATATTGACGATGAAAAAAAGTTGGATTAATCTTTTTTTGATATAATAGCTCAATTTTGTTGAGTAGGGAAACAGGTTGCATTTATGTGCTTGTTGGTATTTGTAGTTTATAACAGTATAGATGACAATATTTTCGCATACCGAAAGACGAAAGAAGGATAATTATGAAAAAGATCATATTTGGATTGTTGGCAGTATCTACTGCTATGTTTGCAAGCGACGGAGTATCTACTATACAAGCGTATTCTGTGTTAGCCGCTGGTGTAGGACTAGGTATCGCCGCTATGGGTGGAGCTATTGGTATGGGAAATACCGCAGCCGCAACTATAGCAGGAACTGCTAGAAACCCAGGACTAGGCGGTAAGCTGATGACTACTATGTTTATAGCACTAGCTATGATAGAAGCACAGGTTATATACACGCTTGTTATCGCTTTGATAGCACTTTATGCAAATCCATTTTTATAGGATTTGACTACGACAAACTCTCTTGCCCAGCAGGGGAGTTTGCTACGACTTTAAACAATCTTGCCAGTAGGCATATACCTTTTGGCTTTGTCATAAGTTATGACAAAACTTCTTTTGATATATTTGAGCTGTCAAACCAGCCAGAGTATATAAAATTTCAAACGCAAAATTTTACAAGACACAACCACAATATCAAGCTACATAGTGAGAAATTTTCTATGGACAGTTACAAAAAAATGTTTACAAAAGTTCAAGACAACATAACTCAAGGCAACACATATTTGCTAAACTTAACAGCCCCTACGATACTTCACGACAGGCTAGAGCTAAAACATATTTATAATATTGCAAACAGTGCATTCAAGCTTCTATACAAAGAGCAGTTTGTATGCTTTTCGCCAGAAAAGTTTGTGGAAATAAAAGGAGACAAAATACAGACATATCCTATGAAAGGCACGATAGATGCAGATGCACGACAAGCAAAGTCCAAACTACTCAACAACAAAAAGGAGATAGCAGAACATACCATGATAGTAGATTTGCTACGAAACGATATATCAAAAATAGCCACAGATACTACAGTTGATAGGTTTAGATATATTGACAAGATAGCGACTAAACACAAGACCATCTTGCAAACTAGCTCTCAAATATCTGGCAACTTAGGGCAGAAATGGAGAGAAAATTTTGGAAATATTATGGATAGTTTGTTGCCAGCTGGTAGTATCACAGGCACTCCAAAATTGTCTACTACCAAACTAATACAAGAGATAGAATGTAGGGATAGAGCATATTATACGGGTATATTTGGTATATTTGATGGCAATAATTTCGAAAGTTATGTGCTGATACGATACATCAAAAAGAGCAAAGATGGCTGTCTTGTATATGAAAGCGGAGGAGGAATTACCACAGAAAGTTGTATATCTAGCGAATATAAAGAATTAAACGATAAAATATACATACCATGAGATATTTTGAGACCATAAGATGCCACGACTACGATATATACCACCTAAACTACCACAAACATCGTGTAGCTAGAACTATAGGACTAAACATAGATTTAAACGAATATATCAACCCGCCAAGCGAAAAAAACTTGAAAGTAAAGCTGATATATGATGAGACAGCGGTGCTATCTGTATCGTATGAGACTTATATTCAAAAAGAGATTTGTAGTTTTGTGCTGGTATATGATGACGATATATCATATGACAAAAAGTTTTTGGACAGAAGTTCTATAGATATATTGTCACGACAAAAAGGCAAATATGATGAGATAATCATAGTCAAAAACGGCAAAATTACAGACACTGCTATAGCAAATATAGCTATAAAATATGGCGACAGATGGCTCACACCCAAAAAGCCACTACTACACGGCACTACTAGACAAAGACTGCTAGATAGCAAACAGATCGTAGAAGAAAATATCACGACAGATATGCTACTAAAAAGTGACAAAATTGCCCTACTAAACTCTATGATAGGGTTTGACAAGAGATACAACAAGGAGATGATAATATGACGAAGGATATATTGACAAACAAAGATTTTATAAAGTTAAAAGAGGCACATACAAGGCAAATACTTGATATAGCTCATAAACACACAGACGAGATTACAGTTGTAGCTAGGCATGAGTTTGTCGAATATGACCCACCCATAGACAAAAAAAACTTGCAAATAAGCAACAGACAGATCAGATTTACTCTCATGAACTATACCTTGTCATCTATGCAGTTGCCACCAGATAATCTAGTCTTTGAAGCAGGATTTGGAGCCAAAAATGACGGTCATATTGTATCTATACCATACAAAGCTATCTCGCAAATATCTACTAGGGATCAGATATTGCATCTAAATGTATCTACTTTGTTTTTGAAAAAAGAGGTCAAACTATCATCAAAAGATATATTTAAGCAAAACAAAACAAACAAAAAGTTTTTTAAAGAAGAAAAAAATGATACAGATAAATAGAGTTATATTTTTGGTGTTGGCTCTTTTGCTGTTGTTTTTTTTGATGTATCGGTTGTTTGAGCCATTTTTGATGCCACTTGTAGTTGGGGCTTTGTTGGCTATATCTACAAATGCCATACGAGAAATAATATCACAAAAAATTAAAAGCAAAACTTTGATAACAATATTGATGACTATATTGTTGCTCGCTTTGTTTTTCAGTCCTTTGCTGTTTTTCATCGCAAAAATAGTCGAAATATCAAAAGATATAAATCCAGATATGATGATAGATATATATAATAAATTTATAACCATAGTCAAAGATATATCAAGCACTCACAATATATTTGGTGATACTTTGGTGCAGTTTTTTGATACTATAAACATAAAAGAACTTCTAACAAAAAGTCTTCGCACAGGCTCTGTGATAGGGCTAAGCTCTATAGGGTTTGTATTTGAGCTGGGCTTAATCATCGTGTTTTATGCTATATTTGTATATAGCTCACATGGTTTGGTGGATTATCTCAAATCACTTTTTCCTATAACTGTAGATGAGACAAAAGAGCTTTTTGGCGGCTTGTCAGACACTATGGGTGTGGTTTTTTACTCTATACTTGTGACGGCTGTATTTCAAGGCTTTTTGTTTGGTGCGTTTGTCGTGAATTTTGGCTATGATGGTGTCTTGATGGGTGTGCTGTATGGCTTTGCATCGCTCATACCTATAGTCGGTGGTATCATCATGTGGCTACCGCTAGTAGTCATAGAATCAAGCTCTGGCAACTGGGCAAATGCTTTTTATATCGCTATATATACGATAACTGTCATCTCTATATTTGCAGATACAATTTTAAAACCACTCATCATAAAATATATAAATCATAACATAGTCAAAAAACCCACAAAGATAAACGAACTTATAGTTTTCTTTTCTATAGTTGCTGGTCTGGGTGCTTTTGGGTTTTGGGGTATGATACTAGGACCTGCACTTGTGACTATTTTTTTGCTTATATTAGACATAATCAAAAAAAGAAATCAAAATATCACATAAATTATTTAATATTAAGTTATTTTAGATATAATGTGAAAATTTTTAAGGAAAAATATGATACGGGATTTTACAAAGATTAATACATTTTTGACTATTGTCAAGATGAAGTCATTTTCACAAGCATCACACAAGTTAGGCATATCGCAACCAGCAGTAACACAACAAGTGAAGCTCATAGAAGAGTATCTACAACAAGAGGTATTTGTGCGAAAACGAAATGGCACCAAACTTACTAAAGTTGGAAAGGCATTTTTTATTATTTGCCAGAAAATTGAAAAAACAGTTTTAAAAGCAGAAAGTGAAGTTATAGAAGTAATAAACAAAAAGATAATATTTGATTTTGGAGCATCATATGTAGCTGGTAATTATATCTTGCCAAACTATCTAAATGCTATCAAAGATGCTATCAAAAATGATGTCAACATAGAAGTATCTACATCTGCAGAAGCTTTAGAAAAGCTAAAAGATAAAGATATTGATATAGCATTGGTAGATGTGCCTGGCGATACCAAAGATATCATATACAAAGAGTGGATGAACGATGAGATACTAATATTTTCAAATCAAAAGCTACCACCTAAACTAAATTCAAACGATGTTTTGAACTACAAGTGGGTGTGTCGAGACAAAAACAGCAACACTAGACATATATTTAAAGAAGCTTTAGAGCTATCAAAGATGCCTGATTGTGAGCATTTCAACATCATAAGCGAATCCACCAGTCCAACTTCTATCATAAATACAATTCTAAAAAGCGATAAAAATGATATACCAACAGTATCTATAGTATCCAAATATGCTCTGGAAGATTATGTCAAAAGTGGATTATTGTTTACTTCTAGAATAGAGAAAAAAATCCAAAGAAAATTTTATATATCATATCTCAAAGAGAGATCGCACGATCCATTTATACAGCTGGTCGCTGACTACCTGATAGACAAGACACAAACATAAAAAAGGGAGCAAATGACTGCTAGGATACAAAAAAGAGACGGCAACTACGAGGAATTTGCAGCATATAAGATACAAGATGCTATAAAAAAGGCTTTCAAAAGTGTGAGCGTGGATTGTGATGATAATCTGTTTGTCACTATATCAAAAAAGCTGAAGACCAAAGAACACTGCGATGTAGAGTCTATACAAGACTTGATAGAAAATGAGCTATACTCGTCAGGATATTTTGAAGTTATGCGGTCGTTTATGCTATATCGACATATACACAAACTTCAACGAGACAAAACGATAGACGATGATACTACTTATGTAAACTCAACTCAAACTATAGAAGAATACATAGACGGTAGCGACTGGAGGATCAAAGCAAACTCAAACACAGGATACAGTAGTGCCGGACTTATCAACAACACAGCAGGCAAAGTCATAGCAAACTATTGGCTAGATAAAATATACACCAAAAACGAAGGTTATGCTCACAGAGATGGCGACTACCATATCCATGACCTAGACTGTCTCACTGGGTATTGTGCTGGGTGGAGTTTGCGAGTGTTGCTGGACGAAGGGTTCAACGGAGTGCATAGTCGTGTTGAAAGTGATGCGCCAAAACATTTTCGTGAAGCTTTAGGACAGATGGCAAACTTCTTGGGCATACTCCAAAGCGAATGGGCAGGAGCTCAAGCATTTAGTAGCTTTGATACCTATCTTGCTCCGTATCTGTTTAAAGACAAACTAAAATACAACGATGTCAAAAAGGCAGTGAGAAGTTTCATATACAACCTAAATGTCCCTGCTAGATGGGGTCAGTCGCCATTTACAAATATCACTATTGATTGGACTGTGCCAGATGACCTAAAAGACCAGATACCTACTAGAAAACAGATACATCTTTTGAAAAACTGCAAAGACAAAGAGCTTCTAGCAGAACTCAAAAGCAGAGGCGGTGATAGTTTTGAGTCTATGACTTACAGCTATTTTCAAAAAGAGATGAATATGATAAACAAAGCGTATTATGAGATCATGACCCAAGGCGACAAGACAGGTCAACCGTTTACTTTTCCTATACCTACAGTCAATATCACAGAGGAGTTTGACTGGCATGGCGAAAACACCGACATATTGTTTGAAAATACGGCCAAGATAGGTTCATCATATTTTCAAAACTTTATAGGCAGTCAATACAAAAGAGATGAAAACGGCAAACTAGTGCCAAACGACGAAGCCTACAAACCCGGTCATGTGCGAAGTATGTGTTGTCGACTACAGTTGGATTTGCGAGAGCTACTAAAAAGAGGTGGCGGTCTGTTTGGTAGTGCTGAGATGACTGGAAGCATAGGAGTAGTCACTATAAATATGGCAAGACTTGGCTATCTACACAAAACAAACAAAAAAGCCCTCATAAACAGACTAGACTATCTCATGGACATAGCTAGATCAACCCTAGAAAAAAAACGAGTGTTTATCCAAGCTATGTATGACAGAGGATTGTATCCTTATACTGCCAGATATTTGCCAGGATTTAACAACCACTTTTCGACTATAGGAGTCAACGGCATAAATGAGATGATCAGAAACTTCACAGAAGACAAATACGATATTAGTGATAAACGAGGTGAGAAGTTTGCCACAGAGATACTTGACCATATGAGAGTCAAGATGGTTCAATACCAAGAACAGACAGGAAACCTATACAATCTAGAAGCTACACCAGCAGAAGGCACTACATATAGATTTGCCAAAGAGGACAAAAAAAGATATGGCGATGATATCTTGCAAGCAGGTATGGACGAAAATATATATTATACCAACTCTTCACAGATACCTGTAGACTTTACCAGTGATCCGTTTTGTGCTTTGGATATGCAAGATGGACTTCAGTGCAAATACACAGGTGGCACCGTGTTGCATCTATATATGAGCGAAAAAGTCAGTAGTATAGAAGCTTGCAGAAAACTAGTCAAAAATGTAATATCAAACTACAAGCTACCATATATCACAGTCACACCGCTCTTTTCTGTGTGTCCCAAACATGGATATATAGCAGGAGAGCATGAGTATTGTCCCAAATGCGACGATGAATTGATAGCAAAAAGCGGTTGAAAATCCCTAAAA
>JAOZTH010000073.1:4207-8159 GCA_029939245.1 Arcobacteraceae bacterium | reverse complement strand
TACAACTTCAAGCGAAACTTTGAGCATATTTTCTATATTTAGATGATAGTCCAAACTTTGCCACTCGACCCTCGTGTCTAAACATCAATCTGTTAGAAAGTTAAGCCTTTATATTTGCGATTGTTTTATCAAGCAGTTTTTCAGAGATATTAGCTATATCGCTTTTTGAGTATATTGCTATCAAAAACAATATATTTTCTATCTTTGTGTAGGTTATCACTCTATATCCAGCACTTTTGCCTTTGTTGTTTGAACTGTTTTTAAGTCGTGTTTTATATATGTCGTCAGATATTTTTGTGCCAAAATATATGTTATTTTTTAGATTTTCCAACAATCTTTCGTACTCGACTACCAAACCTTTGTCTTTTTTGTATAATTTTTTAAACTGTTTTTGAAAATTATCCGTAAGTTTAATTTGTGTATTTAAGCTCATCTAAAAACTCATAGGCATCTGTCAATGTTTTTTGACCTTCCTTGTACTCTTGGACTTCACCGAAGCCTTTTTTTATATTGCTCTCAAGTATTTGTGCTTTTATAAACAAGACAAAATCATCTATCAAACTGGCTTTATCATCTCCGTAAGTTGTTGATATATAGTTTTCAACTTGCTGATTGTTTATCTGTATGGTTTGCATATTGTCTCCTTTTGAAACTGTGTTTTGTGTATTATATCATATTCTTATAAATTTTATCTTATTTCGCTATAATAACCAAAAAGGATAAATATGTTTAGACAAGTTGCCCCGCTTAGCACCATCGTAGCCTTGCGGTTTTTTGGTCTGTTTATAGTGCTACCTACTATATCTATATATGCTATGTCATTGCCAGGAAGCACCACGACTATAGTAGGTATGGTCATAGGTGGATATGCTTTGACTCAGATGTTGTTTCAGATACCGTTTGGTGCTATGAGCGACAAGATAGGCAGGAAAACTACTATAACTATAGGTCTGCTAGTGTTTGCTACTGGCTCTGTGGTCAGTGCTGTAGCTACAGATATAGATATGCTCATAGCTGGTAGGCTACTACAAGGAGCTGGTGCTATAGGTGCCGTGGTTACTGCCATGATAAGCGACTTAGTAGTAGAACACAAAAGAACCAAAGCTATGGCTATCATGGGTGGTATGATAGCAGGGAGCTTTGCTCTGGCTATGATAATCGGTCCAGTTGTAGGGGCATCATATGGTATAGATACACTCTTTTATATCACTGCTATTTTGTCGTTGGTGTCTATAGTATTGTTGTATACCATAGTTCCAAACCCACCAAAAACGATCCACGACTACCACGAAAAAGCTACATTGTTGCCACTACTTTTTGACAAAAATCTATTTAAGATGAACATGACAAATATGCTTCAAAAGGGGCTTATGACCTTTGTGTTTATGATATCGCCCATAATCATGATACAGACCTATGGCTGGGACAAGATGGAGCTAGTATATCTATATCTACCAGCTATGCTAGCAGGTGTTCTAGCTATGGCACCAGCTTCTATCATAGCAGAAAAAAGAGGCAAATACAAAGAGGTGCTTATCATAGGAGTGCTGTTTTTTGCCTTTGCTTTTGGATTTTTTGGATTTTTTGCTACTGAGGAGTTTTTCATAGGCGGTGTAGTGCTGTTTTTCATAGGGTTCAATATGCATGAACCCATCATGCAAAGTGTAGCTGTGAAGTTTTCAAAGACATATCAAAAGGGTCTCTCGCTAGGTATATTTAACTCCTTTGGGTATCTTGGCACATTTGTAGGTGGTGTGCTAGGTGGCTATCTATATGACCACATAGGATTGCAAAGTTTATCTGTAGTCGTGGTGGTGGTGTCGGTGCTGTGGTTGGCCATGATAGCTAGCTTGACAAATCCCAAAAAACTACAAACAATATATATAAAAAACAGCGATATAGATAGATCAAACTTAGATAGGCTAAACTACAGCACCAAGCCTATACAAGAGTGGTATGAAAACAACACAGAGCAGATGATAGTAGTGAAATTTTACGATGACAAGACAGATGAACAGACCATCAAAGAGGCGATATCGTTATGATACTGATGATAGACAACTACGACAGCTTCACATACAATATTGTGCAATATTGTCAAGAGTTAGGCTACGAACCAAAGGTTATAGAAAACGATGAGCTGACTTTGGAGCAGATCATCGCTTTGAAACCAGACAAGATAATACTCTCGCCAGGACCAGGACGACCAGAAGATGCTGGGGTGACTATGGAGGTGATAGACCACTTCAAAGAGACAGTGCCTATATTTGGTATATGTTTGGGTCATCAAAGCATAGCACAGTGTTTTGGAGCAAATATCACAAATGCTACAAACTTGATGCACGGCAAGACATCGTCTATAGTCACCACTGGCGATTGTCTGCTGTTTGATGGGTTGCCAGATAGTTTCATACAGACGAGGTATCACTCACTAGTTATAGACAAAAATTCTTTGACCGATGATATAGAGGTGGTAGCTACTTCTACAGATGACCATGAGATTATGGCGATACAGATAAAAGACAAAGCCATATATGCAGTGCAGTTTCACCCAGAATCAATCCTAAGCGAACATGGACACCGTATCATAGGAAACTTTCTATCTATCTAAAACAAAAACAAAATATAAACTACGGTTTGCTATTTTTGACTATATTGTCTTTGTTTGTAGCAGTGCTATTGTATATAGGACTAGGTCTAGACATAAGCTACAAAGAAAGTGTGAGCTACTACCACGACAAAACTATACTCAATCTCATCTCGCATATATTTACATCGGTTTTTGGTCAAAACAATTTTGCCCTACGTTTGCCTATGGTGCTACTGTTTATGGGTGCAAATATATTGTTTTTTAAACTTACAAGATATTATATCAAAGACGACAAAGACAGGTTTATCGCTAGTGTGATATTTATGTTGCTACCAGGTATCGTAGGAAGTTCGCTCGTAGTCAACAGCTCCGTAGTGGTGATATTTTTGCTCACTACCTATATCTTGTCCTATAGCTATCGCCGCAAGCATTGTTATGCTTTGTTGGTGGTGTTTTTACTACTTGATAACTCCTCGTTGATACTTTTTATATCGTTGTTTTTGTATTCGTATAAAACCAAAGACAAGAGACTTATGGCAGTAGTGGCATCGCTATTTGCTATAGGACTATGGCACTATGGCTATGATGCAGGTGGCAGACCACGAGGATATTTCAACGATACATTTTCTGTGTATTTATCTATCTTTTCACCTTTTTTATTTGCTTTTTTTGCCTATAGCTTATATAGAGCAGGTATCAAAAAGCAGACAGATATATTGTGGTACATCAGTGCTACTGCTTTGGGTGTGTCGTTTTTGCTATCATTTCGCCAAAAAATCCCACTAGAGGATTTCGCACCATATGCTGTAGTAGGACTGCCTATCATGATAAAAGTTTTTCTAAACTCTTATAGAGTGAGGCTTCCTATATACAGAAGCAAGTTTAAGATATTTGCCAACATCGTCCTCATAACTTTGGTGCTAAACACTACTATACTGCTGTTTAACAAACCTATATATCTGTTTTTGGACGACCCAAAGGATCATTTTGTGTTTAAATATCATTTTATATCGCCACTAGTCCAGGAGCTAGAGCGACAAAATATATCTTGTGTCAAGGCTGGCTATTATAAGACACAACGCCGTCTAAAATTCTATGGCATAGGTCAGTGCTACGACTACGAGCTAGTGCGAAAACCCACAAAAGAGACGAAAAATATAGATATAAAGTTATACAACAAAACTATATATAGCTACTATCTCAAAGACAACAGACCGACTATCTCAAACCAGCTGAACCATACGATTGACTGACAAGCACATAGCACCGATATGGAGCTAGAGCTCAAAATCATAGCAAACAAAATGCATAAAACATCATCGCCAGTAGAATGATTGCACATAAACTTTTACAGGAAACATT
>JAOZTH010000073.1:0-4107 GCA_029939245.1 Arcobacteraceae bacterium | reverse complement strand
AGTCTCTAGTCTCTAGTCTCTAGTCTCTAGTCTCTAGTCTCTAGTTTGTATCTGTGTCCTTGTCTCGCTTTTGCTGTGCTTTTGCCATCATATATAGATAGTCCACCGTTAAATATATCTCTCATCGTGCCTATCTTTATACTAGAGTCAAATATGCTAAACTTCATATCTATTGAGCTGTTTCTTTTAAATATGGAGTCTGCTTTTAGATATTTTTTGTATCTATTTTCTATAAATATATCAAACACCACACCACTTTTGTATATAGCTACATCTTGCACCGCTCCTATGTGGATATATCTATAAAACACTGGAGTGCCTACAAATATATTTTTCGCATCTTTGTGGGTGAGTTTGACACGAAGTCCGCTGCTATATCTGTCTTTGACTGGGTTTGTGCTGTCTATTGTGAAGGTTTTTTTATATCCGCCTATACTGGCTACTAGATGGAGCTTGTCGCCTAGCACCGCGGAGCTGATATTTTTGACACCATCTAGCCCAACTTTTATGCCCTCTAAATATATTTTGGAGTTTTTGCCAAATAGATTTTTGTATCTTTTTTGGACTTTTATATCTAGCTTTATCTTGCCATCTTTCAAGCTTATATCTTTTATATATCCTATCTCAAAGTTTTTGTAGTATAGTTTGCTAGTTTTTTTGATATTTTGTAAGTCTACCATAGATAACGATATATCAAAATACCTATATGCTTCATAGGTTTCTTTGATATCTCCCAAGCTATCATATAGCTTGTAGCTTTTTTTTATTTTGTTGCTTTTGGTCTTTGTGCTGACAAATGATATGCCACCACTGACTAGCTGGGCTACACTAGGCACTTTGATAGATAAACCGTCCAATCCCAACTTTGCTTCTATATTGTTGAGTTTATAAAATCTTGTCGCTTTGTTTATGAGATAGCGGTATCTATGCTCTATATTGACGAGCGATATTTTGCTACGATTTTTTAGTCGTTGGTTTTTGATATGGCCTATCTTTATGCCCTTGTAATACACCACCTCGCCCTCTTTTGCTGTGTCGCCTACTATATCAAACTCAAAATAGCTTTTGTCTTTGGTATATAAAATATCTTTTGAGTCATATATCTGTAGTGGGTTGAAGCCTACTATAGTTGTGTCTTTGACTATATGTAGCCCACCTTTAAGTATGCTGTTTATAGGCGATAGCTTGATACTAGTTTCATCTAGTCCTAGTTTTATATCAAGTGGATTTTTCGTATAAAAATAGCAGTCATCGGTCAATATCTCTACATATTTTTTGTATATTAGCACAGATGTTGTAGATATGCCATCATCTAAACTATTTTGTAGCACCTCTCCTATAGCTATGTCTTGAAAATAGATACCATCACCCACCTTTGGCACAAATTTACCTGACTTTAGCTCTATAGTTTTGCCCTCTTTGTGTGGCTTTTGCTCTGTAGCCACAAACGATAGCTGGTCTGGTAGGCTTCGTAGCACTTTGATATCAAATGACGGTGGCTGTATCTGTATGTAGTTGCCTTTAAGTATAGTATCTAGATTTTCAGTTTTGTCTAAAGATATATTTGCCGATACTTTCCAAAATATCGTGCCTTGTTTTATAAGATAGGCAAAGTTCTTGTATATCTTGACTTGTAGTTCAAACCTAGTGATATCGTCCGGGTCTGGACTCATCGCTACTATATCGCCTATATCTATACCTCTGTATTTGATACGGCTTTTTCGTATGTCTAGTCCTTTTATCTCTTTGACATATATCTGTATCTCTTTGTCATATCTAGATATATTATCTTTGATCATCTCATAAGACAACAGCACAGCTAACACAGGCAACACAAAGCTGATGACTACTAGTGATATTTTGTTTTTTCTTATTGTTTTTTTCATCTTGTGCTATTATACCACAACAACCTTGTATCAAAACTTTTTGAAGCCATCATCGTGAAAATTACTAGCAATATAAACGGCAAAAATGCCTCACCGGGCTGTATATTTACTAGGTTGTTGTATTGTATATATGACGATGCCAGCACCACTACAAACACATCCAGCAGTGAGTATTTGCCAAATATATCCGATATAATATAATACTTCGTGACAACTTTTCTGTATTTTTGTAGCCAACCGTATTTTGCCATCAGCACCATACACACTAGCCCTACTATCTTGAAAGCAGGTATGATGAAACTAGCCACAAACATAACCACAGGCACCACGATGTCGCCGTCTTTGACAAACGACTCTACACCTTCATATAGGTTTGTAGCATACAACACTCCAAATTTTGAGAAGTTCATCATAGGCAAACTGTATGCAGGATAAGTAAACACCAAGGCAAGTCCCAGATATAGCACCGTCTTGTGCAAAGAGTTTCTGTCTATCTTGTGATATTTTCGTCTAGTTTGTCGCACAGGGTTAAAAACAATACCCAGCACATATACGGATATTATATACAAGATAGACAGATAAAACCCACTTTGCAAAACCACAGTAGATAGCTGGTATAACTTTATCATGGCAAGCAACAAGCCTATGAAATACACCTCTATCATATGCCATGGCTTTATCTTGTAGTATATGGTTATCAGTAGATTTGTCGTGTGTGTAGATAACTTGAGATTCTCTTTGTAGTTGATAAACAGCACCAGCAATATCATGACAAAAGGTAGCAAAACTATAGTGATAAATATAAGCATAGCACTAGCTATGTCGCTACGAAACAAAAACTCCACAGAGTTATAAAACGACACCGTAATATGGCTAAATATATATACATCTAGCAGTGGAGCAAAGACCGACAGCACATATAGACACAAGCTAAATATAGCCAACCCACCTATAAATGACTTTCTACGAGTGGATTTACTCACCGCATTGTCACATCTAGGACAATATATATCTATCGTAGTATTTATAGTAGTTGGAGTTAAATACAATCTCTCAAGACACCATGGACACCGCATAACTTGACCTATTTGTCTGTGACCAAACTTATGTTGTTTAGGTCTTGTTTTTGTAGGTCGTCTAGCACTAGGACTATCTGGCTATATGGCACATCTTTGTCTATACGAAGTATTATGCTTTTGGTTTTGTCTTTGATAACTTGTAGTCTAGCTTCTAGCTCGTCAAATACTATCTTTTGTCCATTTATCGCTAGAGTATCCACCGACAGCTCTATAGATACATCTTTTGGCTCGACTTCTAGCTTGACCGCTTGTGAGGTAGGCAAGTTTAGCACTAGAGCTAGCTGCTCCTTTTTAAACACACTTGTAACCATAAAAAATATCAAAAGTATAAACACCACATCTATGAGCGGTGTGAGGTCAGGAGCTATGCTTTGTCGTCTTTGCGATCTCATAACTGCTCTAAAACTTTTGCTTCTATACTATTTTCTATCTTGTCAAGCGACCCCATGAAGTAGTTGTATGCTATGAGATGGGGGATAGCCACTATCATACCAGCTACGGTAGTGATAAGTGCTATAGATATGCCAGCACTAAACACAGCAGGATCTCCAAGCCCTACATGAGATATGCTATCAAATGAATTTAACACCCCCACGACAGTGCCTAGTAGTCCTAGAAGTGGCGATATACTAGCTATGATCTTGATACTGTTTAACCCATATTCTAGCTGGCTCATCTGTTTGGTCAATAGATTATCAAGCAACTTAGCACCGATACCACTACCGCAAGTAGCGATATGTCGTGATATTTTATATGCTATATCACCCTCTTTGATAGTCCATAGCACCCATGCTTTCCAAAATATTATAGAAAATCCTATCATGTTGAGAAGTATCAATATATACACTATGACACCACCTCTATCTATGTAGCCAAATATATCCACTTTTTATCCTTTTTGTTAATATATCATAAAAATATAAATCTATCCGGACTTTGCCATCCTTGTGGTTTTGATATGTTTATATTTTTTGCGATTGTTGATGATACGATAGATATAATAGCATTTACAAACTATTATAGACAAGACTACCAGGGGCCAAACATGCAAATCACTTCAAACTTAAAACAACACAACCAAACATTCAACTACTGCAACTTAACACTTAACACTTAAAACTTAAAACTACTTTTCACAGAAA
>JAOZTH010000072.1:2648-8171 GCA_029939245.1 Arcobacteraceae bacterium | reverse complement strand
TTGAAGTTTACCAAAAAAGGTGAAAATATTTTGCGGTTTTAATCCACTTTGAGATTATATGTTGATTTGTTTGAGATTATAGTTTATGGTGATTTTCATGTTTGACCACTAGCTATATTTTCTTTAAAATCCCACCTTCATAATAAAAAGTAGTATCTACATAATCATCGCCAAACTGTTTGAAGTGGCTTTTTGCTCCATCTAAACACAGTTTAAAATACTCCTTGTTGGGTTGTATAGCGGTATTTTGTTTGCCTTTTTTGCCTACATATACTATACAATCTTTCAAAACTTTTCCATCATAATCGACCACAGCTCCATCTACTAGTGCCGTCCTGTCGTAGCCTCGCTCTCTGTCATCTAGCCTGGCAAAATGCTCTTTGGGTAGGTCTAGGACAGCTATGGCATTGAACCATGCGGACTGGTCTGCTTGGACATTCATAACAGCTCTGCTGTCGCTATCTACCTTCCTCCACGATGGCTCTTGGTTAAATACTCTTTTGTATCCGTTTACCTTGACATATTTTATCATATCTGTAGTTATATCGTGCTTTGCTAGCTCTTGTGGGTGCAAAAGAGACCCAAATACTATCAAATTCATATTGTTCCTTTTTTAAATCGTTTTATATTCCTAAATCTTTGTCTATATATATCTTTGTAGCCGACACCACTTCTGCTGTAGAAACTTTGACAAGTTTTATATATATCTCGTATCTCTCTTTTTTTATATAAATCTTTGACATCAGCAAAAACTCAGCTCCTACAAGTTTGCCAAACTTTATAACTTTTGTCTCGTCTAATAGCCCACTATCTTGGAGTTTATGTTCGTTGAGGATTTGTTGTATATCATTTCTCTCTACTATTTTAAATGTTTTGCTTTTTTTGATAGAAAGCAGTAGTTGCTCGCCAAAATACTCTGCATTTAGTTTGAGATTTTTGTTTATATTTGTCGTGGCTGTTGGCAAGACAGACAAAGTGTTTTGGTCTAGTTTGGTAGACGAGTAGTCCACTATCTGTGAAAATGCTTTGTCAAATAGTTTGCTCATGGTTTGCTCTTTGGTCTCCTCTTTTATCTTGTTTGCTTCAAAATAGTCATCGTCTATAGCACTACTATTTGTAGCATTTGCTATATCTTCTTTGACAAATTTTATGACTATTTTCTCTAGTTTATCGGTCGTGAAGTTTGCCCCTGTATGGTGGCTGACACTACCTACCGCTGTGCCATCGCTCTCGCCTTTTTCGCCGTATGTTAGAAATACATATTTGCCATTTGTGTATTGTGAAAGCTGTCTTAGGACATACTCACCGTCAATATTGAGACCCCCTGTGCCTATGGTGTGTATCTTTATCGCTTTTTGTTTGGCTATATTTGCATAATAGATATACGGTTTGGCATCTTTGTAGTCTGTGTGTGGCGGTGCATCGGTGATGACAAATACCAGTTTGAGCCCATCTTGTCGCCATCTCATCTGTGTAGTCGTGTCTCGCAAAGCCGATACCAAATCCTCTGGAGTATCGCCTCCGCCACCTGCTGATACTTTGTTTAACTCTGTTTGAAAATGTTGCAAATCGTTTGTCAGTGGTATGGTCTTGGTGATATATTTATCATACTTATCTTTGTATAGAACCATACCAAACCGGACATCTACTTTGGTTTTGACCGATGATAGATTGAGATATATTAGCTCTATGGTTTTTTTGAGTCTTCGTATCTCTTCACTCATACTACCTGTCGTATCAAATGTGAAAACAATATCCACAGGCATAGGAGACTTTGGTTTGTATATGGTATCTAGCTTGATATCTATATGTGTCTTGCTGTTTTTGTCTATAGCTATGGTGCTGGTCGTTTGCTGGTGCGATACTTTGTATCTAGATCCAACAAACGACAAAAATGTGCCATCGCTGTATGTTTGACTCTGTATCTCTGTGCTTGTGTCTGTGATAGTGGCATTTGGTATAGTGTTGCCTTGGCTGTCTTTGACAGTTAGCACGACCCTGTCTTTGATATTTGTCTGGACTCTAGTGGTGTTGTTTTCATATTTTTGCAAAAAGTTCAAAAAGTAGTTAAACTGCTTGTTGTCATCTGCGAAACCTGCTTTGAGGGCAGATTTGTTTTGTTTTTTATAAGACTTGGTGCGGAGCTTATACTTTTTGGTAGATTTGACTTTCTTGTCCATAGGTGCAGTGGCTTCTGTCATCTCGTCATCTGTGCTATATTCATCCATATCAAGCTCAGCTGTCTTTGTTGCTTTGCTTGTAGTTTCGAGTCTAGCACACGATACCATAGCCAATACCACAAACAAGCCTATAAATACTTTTTTGTATATATTATTCATCTGTATATGTGACAACATTGTAGGCTTGGACTAGCCCACCAGCAGCTATACACTCAGTTTCGAAAAACTCCACTATATCATCTGCTTGACAATGTTTTTCAAACGACTCTATGTTGTCCCAGCTTTCATTGAAAACTATAGGCATACTATCGCCTGTTCCAAAAGGAGTCTTGATATGCTTGGTCAATATGTAGCTAATACAACCTATTTCTGCTCTTGTTTTCGGCTCTAGTGCTTTTAGTCTGGCGAAAAGTTCATCGAACTTTCCTTTTTTTGGCGTAAATTGTGCTATACAATAGATAGTTTTTGACATCTTATGCTCCTTTGGTTATGCTATCTAGCTTGTCTGCTAAATCTTTGGCTAGTATCTTGTAGTTTCGTTTTAAACTCAATAGCTTCTCTTGTCCTTTGTTGCCAACTTTGGCATCTTGAGTGCTAGGACTATCTATAAGCTCTTGGAGTTTGTCTGTGATACTTTGTCTGTCAAAATCACAGAAAAATGCCTCGTCTTCATCAAATACAGTGTGGTTTTTTGGTGTATTTGTAAGCACCGCTGGTATAGAACAAGCATAGTAGTCCATCACCTTTTTTAGCACCATAGTATCAAAATATCTGTTTCGTGGCATGAGAGCTAGACCTATGTCGTGTTTGTTGACTTGTGCTCGCAAATCTTCTAGCGACATAGCATTGACTATAGTTATATGGCTTTTGAGTTTTGGATAATTTTTGAGCAAATCCGTGATATATGTCTTGTCTGTAGTAGAGATAGTCAGCGACCATTTGTCCTCTTTTAGGGCATCAAATCCGTCTAAAATAGTCTGTGATTGTCTGTTTTTGTCTATAGTTCCTACATATATAAACTTGGTAATATCATCTTTTGATACTATGTGTTTGTTTAACTTTTCTGGGTCAAGTCCTGTAAATATAGGAAATGTATCTATATCTATATGACTATAAAATTCATCTTTCATCTCTGTAGAAGTTGGCAAAAACAGGTCGCATCTGTTTAGCATATTGTCTCTGCTTTTTATCTTTTGTTGGTAGGCAAATTTTCGCACCGCTGACAAAGGAAAAAAACTATTTTCAAACTCTTGATTGTAATGTTTGTATGCAAACGATATTCTAAACCCTACTTTGTAGCCATATTTTGCCCTGTTGTCTAAAGCATTTTGCAAAAATCGCCGTCTATTTCGTGCCAATACAAAACTATATGCACCTATGTCTATGCTTTTTCTAGCTAGATATTCTATGATATTGTTTTCATACAGCTGTGGCACTATGAAGTGGTTGCCCTTTTCTTGGAAACTGTCTTTGAAGTTTGTGATAAACACTATATCTACTTCATAATATTTTTTCAAATAATTGTCAAATAGCGATGTGATGGTCCCGTGTTCGCTGTATTCTTCTTGGTTTGTGATCAGTAATAATTTTTTCATATTTGCTCCTCTTCTAGCTCTTTTTCAAATCGTTTTTTGTCAAATTTTCTATCCAGATATATACATGCTATTTGCACATCTCGTTTGGCATTGCCTAGACACGAAGTAGCCCCCGGAGATGGTGTCATGTTAAACACTATACCCTCTCCTGTGTTTATAGATGCTTCTCCTAGCATGAGCTTTTGATTTTTTTTGTCGAGTATTTGACCTCTCACTCCACCGAAACCATCTGCATATTCTATATCTTTTGCACTCAATGACGGCACTATCTTTCTAGCATCTTTCAAAAATGCCAACTTTCCAAAATACGGCACTTCAAAAAGAAAGTTCCTCAAAATATAGTTTCGTATCTGGCTATCTTTAAATAGATTGAAAAATATTTTCAGGACATTTATATCTAGTTGCAAAGTCTTGAAAAAGTCGATATATGTGCCACTTCTAAATCTCTCTAGCTTTGGAAGCACCAAAGCAGTAGGACCAAATCTAGTGTTGTCATCTAATGTGACATCAGGGTCGCCGTGAAGTGCTGCAAACGGTAGCTTGGGATTTTGCACCATATATACTTTGCCTTTAAGTATATGTTTGTGTGCTTTGTAGAAGCTACCAGCTATAGGTATCTGTCCGTAGTGTTTGCCATATCCCATACTGTGTGCTATATACAAGCTGTGAGCTCCAGCGTTGACTATGACCATCTTTGCTTTGTATGTAGCTTTTTTTGTCTTGACTTGATAGATGCCATCTATTTTCTCTATATTTTTGACTTGTGAGTTGAGAAATATATCTGTCTTTATCTTTTTGTTTTTCTTTGCATTGTCTATAAAGGACTGGCTTAGTGTCTTGAAGTTTGCTGTGGCATATTCGTCTGTAGCTCCCACTCCTACTATCTCTTCGTCTCTACCGTTGCCGTCTTTGTCAAATATGAGGGCTGGTTCTATCTGTTCTAGTTTTTGCTTGTCATATACTTCTAGATAAGGATACAACTCTTTGAACTCCTCGTATCGCTTGAGCATAAATCGACATTCCTCGTAGCCTATACCTATAGCCATCTTTTGGTGTTTGAACATTATTTCGTCTTCGTATCCGTGTTGCAAACAATACTTTTCTACCATCTTTGCTGTGATTTTGACCTTTTTTGCTTTTTCTAGAGTATAGTTGGTCTCTATATCACCACAATGTATCGTCTGTGAGTTTGCTGTGGCATTTGAGTTCAAAAGCGAAAGCTCATCGTATTTTTCGAGCAAACACACAGAGCTAATATCTGTGTATGTCGCTACTTCATAAAAAAGTGCCGAACCAGACACTCCACCGCCTACAATCAGTAGCTCATATATATCATCATTTTTTGCCATTTTGTCGCCTTTATCTATTTTGTGAGTATTTTATCATATATCTATTAAGTTAACCTAGATTTGTGATATAATCGTAGCAAATATGATGAGACCTGCCCCCACAAGCTGCCAAAACAGTAGCACCTCGCCACCTACAAACACTCCATAAAATGCAGCACTAAGAGGCTCTAGTATAAAGATAATCACAGTTTTAGATGCTGTCACAAACTTTTGCATATATGTTTGCACCAAAAATGCATAAGCCGTGGCAAATACCGCTGTGACTATCAAAGCTATGAAAAATGTCTGGCTAAACTCTATATCAAATGTCTTTGGCTCAAATACAAAAGAAAATATCATAGACAACAAAGCCACGACCAGTAGCTGTGTCGTCACGACTGTAAATATGTCGCATTTTTT
>JAOZTH010000072.1:0-2548 GCA_029939245.1 Arcobacteraceae bacterium | reverse complement strand
TAGCATAATGACAAATGCCAAACCAAACCTATAAAACAAAAATGCATACACAGGCACAGTAGCTATGGCATCTTGCATCATCAAAAATGTAACACCCCAAAATATCGCCACAGATGCTAGCATTAGCTCTGCTTTTATGTTTGATTTTATATTCATAGGAATATTTTAGCCAAAAATTATAAATTTATGATACAATACGATATGTTTAGATATTTATATATATTTTCAATACTGTTTTACCTGCCGATATTTGCTAGCATTCGCCCAATATCATCCGAGTTGCTACAAAATATGACAGCAAACGGTAGCCACAAAAGCACATGCCCTATCTCTAGCAAACAGCTACGAGTAGTATCTGTGCCGTATATAGACTTCAAAGGACAAAGCAAAACAGGCAAACTGATAGTCCACAAACATATAGCCAAAAAAGTAGAAAAGATATTTGACAAACTGTATCAAAAAAGGTATCGTATAGAGCGAATACGACCTATATGGCGATATGGAGCAAACGACCACGACTCTATATCTGCCAACAACACTTCAGCATACAATTGTCGCAAGATAGCAGGCACAACAAAGTGGTCAAACCATGCATACGGACTAGCTATAGATATAAACCCCATACAAAACCCATATATCTCACGAAGCGGACAGACGACACACAAAGAGTCACGACCTTTTGTAGATAGATCAAGCAAACAAAAGCACAGCACCGCCATGATACAGCCAGATAGCTACATAGTCAAGCTATTTAAGAGACACGGATTTAAATGGGGAGGCGACTGGCGAAGTATCAAGGACTATCAGCATTTTGAATACAAAAGACAAAAATAATCCTAACTATACTCCTCTTTAAACTTCACATACATAGCGGCATGTTTTATCAACTCTTCGCATTTTATATCACTTAACTGCTTGACTACTTTGGCAGGACTTCCCATGATTAGGCTATGTGGTGGAAATATCTTGCCAGATGTTACTAGCGAATTTGCCCCCACTATACTACCCTCTCCTATGACAGCACCGTCCAAAATAGTTGCACTCATACCTATCAAGCATCCATTTTCAATAGTGCAACCATGAAGCATAACTTTGTGTCCTATAGTTACATCATCGCCTATGATTGTAGGGTTGCCGTCTGTTTTGTCCTCTTTTTTGTAGTGAGTTACATGCACCATAGATAGATCTTGCACCGAAGTTCGCTCACCTATAGTGATACGATGCACATCGCCTCGCACGACAGCACCAAACCATACAGAACTATCTGCTCCTATAGTCACATCTCCTATGATATCCGCACTAGGAGCGACCCATGCTCTGGGGTCTATGTGTGGAAACATATCTTTGTATTTAAGTATCATATTTATCCTTTTTTTATAATCATATTATAACATATTTACCTGAACACAACTTTTGATACCACAAAAAGTCAAAATATATCGACATATCTACAGACTATCTGCAGCAAACTTTCTGGCACTATATATGAGTCCTGCCACGAGTCCAGCTCCTACTATGACATTGATACCGGGTATAGCCAGGAGCAACATCAACACGCCTATCTTGATACTCTTTTGCTTACTGCTATACCTACGAGCAGTTTGAACTTGCTATATGATATCTCCCCTGCCTTGTATCGTCTGTATATCTCTTGGACTATGATAGCCACGGAGGCTATGGCAATGACTGGAAAATAAGGGACGAATAATTTGGTATATGTTGTTGTATTGTACCGTTTTAAATTTAATAGGTATCCTGTCCCCTGATTTGTAATAGGTATCCTGTCCCCTGATTTTTTATGTCCCCTGATTTTCATACCTATGGGACGATTTGGCGAACCAAAAGAGGTAGCCGTGGCGACTTATTTTATGCCAGTAGATGCCACATATACTACAGGACAAGTATTGAATATATGTGGCGGTATGTGTAGAGGATAGGAGTGTGTAGGACACCTCTAAAACCTCTATAGCTCACAGAAGTGGGAAATAAAATATTATTGTATTTTATTTGTAGTTCTTGGTATATTTAGATATTTTTCTATCATCAATGACCCATGAAATATACCCAATATATCTATAGTGTTTGGATTTTTTATCAAGTAAACTATCCTGTAGTGCTTGTATAACAATATTCTAATATCAAGGTCAGTGTTATTTTTGTAGCGATATCCGACTCTTGGATATGACTTTAGTATTTGAGTCTTTTTGTATATGGTATTTATGATTTTGCTCGCAATTTTTGGACTATCTAGTGCTATATAGTCTCGTATTTCTTTGAGCCAAAATTGTGCTTCGTTTGTCCAATTTATACTTACCATTTCTTGATAATATCAGACATCTCTTGATTTGAGATAGTTTTGCCACTTTGCGAATCTTTGATGCCTGCGTCTATCATCTTGTCAAGCAACAGCTCATGGATTATCTCGTCTGTAGATATATCATCTGGCAGATTGTCTATAATATTTTTGGCTTTTACCTTCGCTTGTATCATACTAATTTCCTTTTTTCAATTTATCATCATATTATAACATATTTACCTGAACACAACT
>JAOZTH010000071.1 GCA_029939245.1 Arcobacteraceae bacterium | reverse complement strand
TATGTTTGAAGTGATTTGCATGTTTGGCCCCAGGCAAGCCAGGGGTTCCGAATAGATTGCCAAACATTCAAAATTCAAAATTAATAAGTCCGGGGTTCCTGTATGGTTTAAAACACAGCAAAGATTGAATGACTTTGAATTTTCTACAAAGGTTGATTGTTTTTCGAAACCCCTGGCTTGCCTGGGGCCAAACATTGAACTGACTACAAACTTAGCAGTTATTTTAGTCCAAATGGTGTGCGATTTTCGCCGTATGCATACATAGAAGCTACACATATGAAACTCACAGCAGACCAATTTTTAGACTATATAAAAACAGACAAAAAGTTGCTATGGGGATACCAAGACGGCAAACTATATCTTGAAGCTATCACTCACGATAAGTGGACGATATAGGCCACCCAAACATAGGTTTTGTGCGACACTTTGGACTACAAAACTCTATGATTATACTTAAAAGAAACAAAAATTTTGTTTTTTGGTTCTTTGTTTTATTTTATTTAGATATTATATGTAAATTTTTGAAAAGGATAATATATGGGAAAGTTTGTAAACAACAACGAAGAGTTTTTTAAGTTTTGTGAGGAAAAGGAAGTAGAGTTTGTGGATTTTAGATTTACAGATATCAAAGGTGCTTGGCATCATATAAGCTATAGATATAGTGCAGTAAATGAGCAACTGTTTGAAAATGGTATGCCATTTGATGGTAGTAGTATAGATGCTTGGCAACCTATCAACCGCTCTGATATGGTGCTGAAGCCAGATGTTCAAAGTGCATTTTTGGACCCATTTACAGCAGATGTAACTATCATAGTCATATGTAGTGTATATGATATATACAAAGAGGAGATGTATGCCAAATGCCCTCGTAGTATTGCAGCCAAGTCGCTGGAGTATTTGGAGCAGGCAAACATAGGAGATGTGGCTTATTTTGGTCCTGAAAATGAGTTTTTTATATTTGAAGATGTCAAGATCAAAGACAGACCAAACGAGTCGTTTTATTATGTAAACACAGAAGATGGAGGCTGGAACAAAAAAGCAGATATAGAAGGTGGCAATATGTCTCATATATCTGGCACAAAAGGTGGCTATTTTCCAGTAGCTCCTGTGGACAAGGGTGTGGATCTTCGTGCGGAGATGATGCTAGTGCTAGAAGAGGTAGGGCTAACTGTCATGCTAGGTCACCACGAAGTAGCACAAGGTCAGCACGAGATAGGTATAGTATACGATACTTTAGTAGAAGCCGCGGACAATGTCCAGAAACTCAAATATGTAGTCAAGATGGTAGCTCACCTAAACGGCAAGACCGCTACATTTATACCCAAACCTATACACGGTGACAACGGCAACGGTATGCATGTGCATCAAAGTATATGGAAAGATGGCAAAAATACATTTTATAAAAAGGGCAACTACGGCAACTTGTCAGATGAAGCTAGATGGTATGCTGGAGGTGTGTTTAAACATGCCTTTGCTGTATCTGCATTTACAAATGCCTCTACAAACTCATACAAAAGATTGGTGCCAGGATTTGAAGCTCCTAGCATATTGACCTACTCAGCACAAAACCGTTCGGCAGCTTGTAGAGTGCCGTGGGGAGCTGGCGAGGGAGCAACACGACTTGAGATGAGATTTCCAGATAGCACAGCAAACCCATACCTGGGCTTTGCAGCCATGATGATGGCAGGGATTGATGGTATCAAAAACAAGACAGAGCCAGTAGGACCTATGGATGAAGATCTATTTGAGCTATCTTTGGACGAAATACGAGAAAAAAAGATACCACAGATGCCAAATACACTTCGTATGGCTATAGAGGGACTGATAAAAGACAACGAGTTTTTGAAACCTGTATTTACAGATGATATGATAGATACATACAAACACTATCAATACGAGAGACAAATATGGCCTTATGAATCACGGCCTACTGCTTTTGAGTTCAAGACTACTTATTCTTGTTAGGATAGTATGCTAAGATTTGCTCCTAGTCCTACTGGAGATATGCACATAGGCAACTTGCGAGTTGCCTTGCTAAACCATATATTGTCCAAACAAACCGGACAACCTCTCACTGTGAGGATTGAAGACACAGATAGTAGCAGAAATATACCCGACAAAGACAAGCAAATAGTTGAGATACTCAATCTTTTTGCTATAGATTATGACAAAGTTATATTTCAAAGCGACAGCTTGAAGTTTCATACAAAGCTAGGTTTGAACTTGCTAGTCAAAGACCGGGCTTTTAACTGCTTTTGTAGTAGTGAGACTATAGAGGGTGATAGAGACAAAGCAAAAGCAGACAAAAAACCATATCGCTATACGGACTTTTGTCTAAACTTAAGCAGTGAAACTAAACTTCAGTGCGATGCTCCGTTTTCAGTGAGGATCAAACGACCCACAGAAAATATAAAATTCACAGACAATATCAAAGCCGATTTTGAGTTTGAGCCATATGATGTCGATAGTTTCATCATCTTAAGAGAAGACAAAACCCCTACATATAACTTTGCATGTGCCGTAGATGATATGATAGGTGATATATCACATATTGTCCGAGGCGAAGACCATCTATCAAACACACCCAAACAGATACATATACAACGACAGCTAGGCTACGACAAGGTTATAGCATATACACATTTGCCTATGATATTGGATATAAACACAGGCAAAAAGATGTCAAAACGAGACGAAACTTCTACTGTGCAAAGTTTGCTAGATATGGGGTTTTTGCCTGTAGCTATCGCTAATTATCTGGTGCTACTAGGATACAATCCACCCAAAGAGATATTTACTATAGAAGAAGCCATATCGTGGTATGATATAGGCAAAATATCCAAAGCTCCTGCGAAGTTTGATATAGATAAGTTAAAGTTTATAAACAAACAGCACATCAAACAGCTTGACGATATGAGACTATCAAAGATAATAGGCTATGCCGACACCGATATAGGTAAATTAGCCAAACTGTATCTAGAAGAGTGCGATACTACTGTGGAGATAGGGCGAAAGATAGACAAGATATTTAAGAGAAATAAAACAAACGATGATATAGGCGAGAATTTGAATACAATACAAAACTGCATAAGGTCAGCTCCATATTTTGATGAGTTTAGCCAGTTCAAAAAATATCTTTTGGACAAAAGCAAGCTAAAAGGCAAAGAGTTTTTCAGCTCTTTGAGATTTGCTTTGACAGGGGCTTTTAGCGGTCCAAATATCAGCGAAATATACCCGCTTATAAAAAATTATTTAGGAGAGATAGTATGACAAATGCATTTTTGACAAGCATATTTGTAGTAGTGTTGGGTGTGATAACCTTGTATAAATGGGTGATAATCATATCTGCTCTACTTTCGTGGGTGCGACCAGACCCACACAATCCCATAGTCCAGCTACTAGATAGGCTCACCACTCCTGTCTATGCGATGGTGCGAAGAGTTGTGCCTACGGTGTTTGGCGGTATTGACTTAGCACCCATCATAGTCATATTTATATTGATATTTTTGGAGACATTTTTAGGCAAGATTTTTATGGGGCTTTAGATAAGCTTATGTAGCTTCATAGATTTGGTTTGCTATATATTTGTTGATCCTCTTGTCGTTCTCTTGTCTTAGACTAAGCGGATCTTGGACAATAAGATTTGGCATCCAACTTTGTATAAAAGTCAATATCTCATCGTCCGAACTATAATCAACAGTAAATATCACAGAGTTGTCTTTTTGTTTTTTGATAAATTTTTGTGTTTTGAAATATTTCTTGGCATCTTTGTCGAAAAAACTTGCTATATTTGGCAGAGCTTTTATCTTGGCAGTTTGTGTCGATTTGCTCATATCTGTGCTAGAGTTTTGGATATTTTGTAGTTTTTGCATGATATTTTGTAGCTTTTGTCTGCTTATAGTTTTTTTTGTATGTGATGTTGTTGCTTTTTTTATATGTGTGATGAGATGTAGGCTTATATGTTCCAAACCATCTACAACTGCCACAAACCAGTTGTAGTCGGTATAGATAAACTTGACACAAAGCAGATCGTCTATAGTTTTGTCGTCTTGGAGCTTTATGTTTATAAGTTGTTTTTTGATGATAGAGTTTTTGAGAGTTTTAAATACAACAGAGTTTTCTATCTGTTTCAAAAAAGCCAACGGCTGGTCTATAGTGTGATATATATCAAAGCTATTTGTCGTAAATTGTTCTAAACTTTGCACTATATCTTCGTCATAATCCTTGATAGTCTGTATCACTGCCGATATCTCGCCTTGATATTGCAGCGATGTTTTGAGTAGGGCTTTTTTGCTCTTGTAGCAGTAGCCTATCTTTTTGCCAAGCTTTTTTTGGGTTATGTCCTCAAACTCTGACTCTATCGTCTCAAGCATTCTGCCTATTTGTTTGGTCTGCAATCCTAGCTCACTTTTGATATCGTCATCATATGCGGTGAAAATCCTATCTGAATTTGTTCTTAATTTATTTATCAAAAAGATGTATTTTGATAAGTTTGTGTTCATGTTTTGCTTTGTCCTTGTATATATGACTTCAGTCTTGTCAATATCTCTTTGGTTTTTTGTGGATTTTCTACAAGTGCTATACGGACATATTGGGATGCGGTATCCGCTTTGCCTAGATACGAACCGGGTAGGACTTTTATATTTTTGGTCTCGTAAAGATTTTTCGTAAATTCTAGCTCATCTGCTACTTTTAGCCATATGTAAAATGTAGCACTCACAACTTCTATATCCAATATCTCACTAGCTATCGTCATATTTTGTCGATATATTTGCCTGAAATTTTCGGCTGACAGATCATCGTCCCAAGCTACTGCTTGAGCTGCTTGTAGTGGTAGCGGTATCGCACAGCCTACATATGTCCTATATATCCCGTATGGCTGGATGATATTTTCATCGCCACATACAAATCCGCTACGAAGTCCGGGGGCGGAGTTTCGTTTGGATATAGAGTTTAGAGCTAGGCAGTTTTTGAAACTATCGTTGCCTATTTGTTTGCAAGCTTGCAACACTGACGGCGGCTTGGTGTCGTCATATATCTCACTATAACACTCGTCACTTATAAGTTTAAAGTCAAACTCAAGTGCTTTTGCTACCCAAAGTGATAGCTCGTCTATAGTGATGACGGCTCCTGTGGGGTTGTTTGGAAAGTTCAATATGACTATATCACATCTGTTAAACTGCTCGTCGCTTAGTAGCTGTGGTTTGAAATTGTTTTCTTGCTTTAAGTCTATATGTATGACTTGACTTTTTGTAGCGGTGCTGGCACCTTCATATATCTTGTAGTATGGATTTGTATATGCCATGGTGCTGTCTGGTTTATCAAAAAGCAAAAACCCAGGTAGATTAAACAGCACCTCTCTAGTGCCAAAAGTTGGGATGATTTGCTGTGGCGATATATCTATAGTAAACCGTCTTTTGATGAAGTTTATCATAGAAGTTTTTAGATAAATTTCACCAGAACTTTTGGGATATTTGTTTAAAAGATGGCTACTATCTTGGAGTGTTTGGACTATGTTTGGTGGTGTGTCGAACTGTGGTTCGCCTATAGTCAATATAGCAGGAGCATAGTCTGTGTTTGGTTTGATACCGTTTAACAGAGTGTTTAACTTTTCAAAAGGATACGGCTCAAAATTCATCTGCTAACCCTCCTTTTCTAGTATTGGCAACAATATCTTGTTGTGTTTGTTTAGGTTGTATGACAAAATATCTGTGTCCATAGAAAATATATTTAAAAGTCGTTTTTTAAATATCTCTGTTTTCATGGGCATAATCTGTAGGACATTTTTCTCGTTTTGTAGGTGTCTTATGGGGTTTTCTTCATTTTTGATAATTTTAATATCTTGGTTATATGTAATACTTAGCTCACTTAGATAGTCTAGAAGTTTTTTGTGCTTTGAAAAGCCAGATGGATTCATATCATATATATTTAGCTGTTTTTGAAATTGACTTGATATATCAAATAGTAGTGATGCTATCTGCTCGTATGACTCTTCGCCATTTGGCACGACTACACATCTGTCTATGGTCGCTAGAGCTTGAGATGATGGTATAAAGACAGGTATATTTTGAGCCAATATCATATTTAGATTTTGTTTGTTTGTGTAGAACTCTTTTTTGGTGATAAACAGTCCTGCTTCTGTATTTATGATATCCTCTTTGATATCTTGCAATCCACTATTGGTTTGATATGATATATTTATATCATATATATCTGTTTTGTCAAAAATAGTTTTAAGTATTTCTATATCTTCAAAGCTTGTGGGATTGTCTAGTTTTATAGATAGTTTCGCTTCTTTTAAAACTCTGTTTATCGTGATAGCTTTGCCCAATATATCCAAGCACTGCTCTATATCAGTCGTTAGCATATCTAGATATACAAAAATATTTTTGCCGTATGGTATAGGAAACTGTCCTTTGTCTCGCTGGATTATGTTGGCTATCTGTCTCAACACTACAGGCTCGCCTATCAGCACTGCTGTGTCGTTTGGCTTTATGATAGTAGATGGTCGCACTTGTATAAGCTTCTCGTCTCTATATAGCCCAAAGATTTTCCACCTTGTTTGAGTGATACTCCCTATATATCTGTAGGCAAACTTACTGCCAAATGGTATAGTTATCTCCATGATCTCACCAGCACCCAAACCTATGTTTTGTGCTACTTTTGGCACATTTGGTAGCTTTTGAAACAGACTGTTTGCTACTATGTTCAATGCTCTTATGTATTCTACATTGTCGTCATTTTTTATAACTGTATTCCAGATATCAAGATACACTATGGGTATCTTGGAGTTGATTTTTCGTATATTTTTGACTATCTCTTTGGACTCGTTTTTTTCGTAGCTAGATATTATAACTTTGGAAAATTTGTTTAAGCTCATGGTGTGTGATAACTTTGAATAGCTTGTAGCATCAAATGTTTTTATATCTATGTTGCTATATAACTTGTCTATATTTTTTTGGTATTTGTCGTATATTTCTTTGCTGGCGATTATGTAGTAGTAGTTGTCATTTTTGTCTAGTTCTAGGATTTTGTCTAGCAAAGCTACTGCTACATCGCCACTAAGTATAGTTAATATATTTTTCATATAGTATTATACCGAAAAAAGTTAAATCTAAACTCACTCCATCTTTTTGACAATATCGCCTCTCTAGCATCTGCCATAAGTTGTAGATAATAGTGAGTGTTGTGTATAGAAGCTAGGCGAAAATAGCTCATCTCTTTTGCTTTGTATAGGTGGTTTAGATATGCTCTTGTATAGTTTTGACAGCAGTGGCATAGACATCCGTCCTCAAGCGGTCTGTTGTCGTCTACAAACTCTTTGTTTCGTATATTTAGCCGACCCTGTTTTGTAAATATCGTGCCGTTTCTGGCATTTCTCGTAGGCATAACACAGTCAAACATATCCACCCCACGGTCTATACACGATATCAAGTCAGCAGGAGTGCCGACTCCCATCAAGTATCGTGGCTTTTCTACAGGCATATATGCTGTGGTATGCTGGACTATATCATACATGATCTCATTTGACTCACCGACACTTAGACCACCTATAGCGAAGCCATCGAAGTCCATATCGCACAAGGCTCTAGCACTTTTGGTTCGTTTATCTTTGTCTGTGCCACCTTGGATTATGGCAAATATATTTTGTGTCGTTCCTGTGCCTTTGGATTGTTGAAGTTTGTGGTATTTGAGCGACTGTTCTGCCCATAGTGTGGTGCGATTTATAGAAGTTTCTATCCTCTGGGGTGTGTTTGGCAACGATACCAAATCATCTAACACCATCATAATATCACTACCAAAGTTGTGTTGGGCATCTACAACTGATGTAGGAGTAAAGTAGTGAGTGCTTCCGTCTATGTGAGACCTAAATTTGATACCGCTATCATCTACTTTGACTTTGTCTTTGCCTAGTTTTGCTAGACTAAACGCTTGAAAACCACCACTATCTGTCAAAAAACTTCTAGGGTAGTTGGTAAACTTATGCAGTCCGCTTAGCTTTTTGATAAGTTTATCACCAGGGCGAAGATATAGGTGATATGTGTTTGCTAGTATTATCTGGGTGCCTAAGTTTAGCATATCGACACTGTCTAATGCTTTGATAGATGCTTGAGTTCCTACAGGCATAAACACAGGTGTCTTTATGGTGCTGTGTGCTGTTTTTATGGTCGTAGCACGAGCTTTGCCATCTGTGGCATCTATATTAAACTTCATAAA
>JAOZTH010000070.1 GCA_029939245.1 Arcobacteraceae bacterium | reverse complement strand
CAAAATCTCTAGAAAATCAAACTCAAATCCTATGTTTTGGACTCTTTTTTGTTCTTTGTTGTCTGTTTTGAAAAATCCTATAGCATCTGCTAGACTATTGACTGCATATATGTTGACATTTGGGATTATAGAGAGTTTTTGGGCTGATTGTGTAGGGACTAGAACATTTTGGATAAGTTTGTTTCGTGCGAGTGAAAGCACCAGCACAAATATAGACTTGGTATCTTTGAGTCCGCCATCTAGCCCTAGCTCACCAAACATATAAAAGTCTGCGAAGTTTGCTCTGGTTTCTTGCATAGCTATGAGCAAAGCTATAGGAGCATCAAACTGACTGCCTGTCTTTGATATCTCACTGGGGCTTAGGTTTATGGTGATTTTCTTTGGTGGAAATTTGAATTCGTTGAACAGCAAGGCGGACTTGATCCTGTCTTTGGACTCTTGTATGGCACTACTGCCTAGTCCAACTATACTAAACGATGGCAAACCACTTGTGAAAGTGGATTCTACATCTACACTGATAGCATCGAAGCCGTCTATACTGGCACATTTTATCTGTTTGATATTTATCCTTTGGATCTATTGTATCCATATTTTATTTAATTTGGGTATAATCATCGCTCAAAAGAATATAAAGGACAAATATGAAGCATTTTTTAACTATAGCGGACTGGACAAAAGAGGAGATACTAGAGATCATAAACCTAGCGATAAAGATAAAAAAAGAGACAAAAATAGGTGTATTTAGAGACTATATGCCTAAAAAAACACTTGCCATGATATTTGAAAAAAGCTCCACTAGAACCAGAGTGAGCTTCGAGACAGGTATATATCAGCTAGGTGGCACGGGGATATTTCTAAATTCAAACGATATTCATATGGGAGATGGCGAACCTATAAGCGATACAGCTCAAGTGATAAGCAGTATGGTAGATATGGTCATGATACGAAACGATAGTCAAGCACAGCTAGAGGTATTTGCACAAAATTCTGCTGTGCCAGTGATAAACGGCTTGACAGAGAAGTTTCATCCTGTGCAACTTATGGCGGATTATCTCACTATAGTAGAGCTAGGTTTGGACAAAAATCTAAAAGTAGCATATATAGGCGATGGCAACAACATGGCATCTTCGTGGGTTATGTTAGCATCTGTCTTGGGATTTGAACTGTGTGTAGCTACTCCCAAGGGTTATGAAGTAGATGAAAATATCAAGCAAATATCTGCTAAACTTATAGCAAAAAGCGGTGCTAAAATAACATATACAGATGACCCACAAACAGCACTCAAGCATAGCACGGTAGTCACTACAGATACTTGGGTATCTATGGGTCAAGAGAAGCAAAAAGCACAAAGACAAAAAGATTTCGCAGGTTTCACGGTAGATACGCATATGATGACAAAGGCACACGGCACGGCTGTGTTTTTGCATTGTTTGCCGGCATATAGGGGTTATGAAGTGTCAGCAGATGTGTTTGAAGCAAACAAAAAAGTGATATATCAAGAGGCCGAAAACAGACTACATGCTCAAAAAGGTATCATGGTTTATCTAAGCAGGGCGAAAGTTTAAACTTGTTTGGATACAATAGACAAAAAAGGATTATAATGTATAAAAAACTATTGTTTATAATAGTATCTATGAGCTTTGTGCTGTATATATCGGCTAACTCAAACACAGACAAACGACAAAAAACACAGACAAGAGAAGAGGCGATAGCGAAGCTGTCGTATGTGCTAGAGATAGTTGAAAAATATTATGTAGATGACCAAAATATGAGCGACATAGTAGACAAAGCTATAGCAGGACTGATGAGTGAGCTAGATGCACACTCTAGCTATCTGGACAAAAAAGGCTACAAAGGGATGCAACAAAGCACCAAAGGAGAGTTTGGGGGGCTGGGCATAGTTGTAGGTATGCGAGATGGTGCATTGACCGTGATATCGCCTATAGATGACACACCTGCCAAAAAAGCAGGAGTCCAGTCAAGTGATATTATACTCAAAATAGACGACAAATCAACCATAGGTATGAAACTAGATGAAGCAGTAGGACTAATGAGAGGCAAACCCGGTACCGATATAGAGCTCACCATCGTGCGAAAAGGCGAGAGAAAACCTATAATAATACCGATAACTAGAGATATTATCAAAGTTAAGTCAGTGTTTGCAAAAAATATAGAAAACCACGATATGCTATATCTTCGTATATCATCATTTGACTCAAAAGTAGCCAGTGGCTTGAAAGAAAAGTTTGCCAAATATAGTGACTACAAAGGCATAGTGCTGGACTTGCGAGACAATCCCGGAGGACTTTTAAACCAAGCTATAGATGTGGTGGATATATTTGTAGATAAAGGTATCATCGTATCACAAAAAAGCAGAGACAAAGAGGAAGACAAGATATACAAAGCTAGTCAAAGAGCCACAAAAACCCACAAACCCATGGTAGTGCTGATAAACGGCGGAAGTGCTAGTGCTAGTGAGATAGTAGCAGGAGCATTGCAAGACCACAGCAGAGCCATACTAGTAGGTGAAAAAACATTTGGCAAAGGCTCGGTGCAACAGATTTTGCCTATAACATACGACAGAGATGAAGCGGTGAAGATAACTATATCGAGATATTATCTGCCAAGCGGTAGGACAATACAAGCCGTAGGAGTATCGCCAGATATCCAAAGCTACAAAGGCAAAGCGGTATCGAAAGATGAAGATGGATTTGACCTAAAAGAGGTAGATCTCAAAAAACACCTCAAAGGCGAGCTAGAAAAGATAGACGACAAAGAGAAAACAAAAGCCAAAAAAGAAAAAGAAAAAGAAAAAGAAAAAGAGAAAAACAAAGATATCATAACCCAGCAAGATATAGAAAATGACAACCAACTTCAAACTGGTATAAATGTGCTAAAAGCACTCATAATAACAAAAGGTAAATAGATGAAAAAAACCACAGTTTTGCACGAAGGCAAAGCAAAAAAAGTTTTCCACACACAAGACAAAGAACTATTGATATCGGAGTTTAAGGATAGTATGACAGCATTTGATGGCAAAAAAAAGCACACAGAACTAGGCAAGGGAGCTTTAAACAACAAGATATCTACACAGCTATTTAAACTGTTAAACTCACATGGAGTAGATACTCACTTTGTGGATATGATAGACGACAATCATATGCTACACAAAAGATGTGGCGTCATATATATAGAGGTCATCGTGCGAAATATAGCCACAGGAAGTTTAAGCAAAAATCTAGGTATAAAAAACGGCACCGTGCTACCGTTTACTCTTGTAGAGTTTGACTACAAAAACGATGAGCTAGGAGACCCAAAGCTAAATGACCAACATGCATTGATACTAAATCTAGTAGACAACAAAGCCGAGCTAGATATATTGCGAACAAAAGCCAGAGCTATCAACGATATTTTGGTGCCATATTTTTTGGACATAGGTCTCAAGCTGGTTGATTTTAAACTAGAGTTTGGCAAAGACAAAGATGGCAATATTATCCTCATAGATGAGCTAAGCCCAGACAACTGTAGGTTTTGGGACACAAAGACAGGCGAAAGTCTAGACAAAGATAGGTTTAGACAAGGTATAGGTGGAGTAAAAGTAGCATATGAAGAGGTGCTAAAAAGGATATTAAGATGAAAGCAGTAGTAAAAATAGGTCTCAAAAACGGTGTGCTAGATAGTCAAGGCAAGGCGACTTACCATACTATATGCACTATGGGATATGAAGATATAGTCAAAGATATAAAGATAGACAAGCTTATAAACATAGAGCTAGGCGATATAGACAAAGCAGATGCTATGACAAAAGTAGATAAGATGTGTCAAGATATGCTGGTAAATACAGTCATAGAAGATTATAATATAGATATAGTATGACGGTAAGTATAATACGATTTCCTGGTACAAACTGTGAGTATGATACCAAATATGCTTTTGATATGCTAGGAGCTTCGACCTCTATAGTGGATTATACCGACGATAAACTACCAGCGGATACTGGTCTCGTGGTGCTTCCGGGTGGATTTTCATATGGAGACTATTTGCGGACAGGAGCTATGGCAAAGATGGCAAATATCATGAAAGCTGTCAAAATATATGCTAGTAGTGGCGGATATGTGCTAGGTATTTGCAATGGTTTTCAGATACTTTGTGAGGCCGGACTTCTGCAAGGAGCTTTAAGACGAAACGACAACGGACACTTCATATCAAAGCACCAATACTTAAAAGTGGTAAACAATGACAACAAATTTTTGGAGTGTTGTAGCAAAGATGAGGTGCTAAACATACCTATAGCAAATCACGATGGAGCATATTATATAGACAAAGCAGGACTACAAAGCCTAAAAACAAATGGGCAAATAGTGTTGCAATATAGCGACAAGCACGGCGATGTGTCATATCTAAACGGCAGTGTAGAACATATAGCAGGGATTTGCAACAAAGACAAAAATATATTTGGTCTCATGCCTCATCCAGAGAGAGCTATGGAGATGTTGCTAGGTAGTGACGATGGCAAAAATATGCTAAAAGGACTTGTGTCGTGAAAAAACTTTTAAGTTTGCTTTTGGTGTTTAGCTTTGGTGTTGCTGACGAGCTATATTTGTCTTATGAAAACAGTCCTCAAGAGGTGTATATAGACGAGACATTTGAGATGGTGATCAAAGCTACCATATTTTCAAAAGATTATCACAATATCAAAACAACTTTTAGTGAAAACAAAAATATAGATATATTAAACAAAAACTCACTTTGGATAAAAAAGGGCCCTAATATATTTATGAATAGTTACATAATAAATATAAATAAAAAAGAGTTTGTTATGCCACAGATCACTGTAGATCTGCTAGATACTCACGGCGAGCTGTTGGATACACAGACTATACAGGAGTTTGCTGTCAATATCAAGACGATAGAGATAAAAGACAAAACATATAGTAAAGTCGTAGCCGATAGTATGCGACTGCTAGGACACAAGACCAAACAATACGACAACAACCAACTCCACACTATCATCAAGCTAGAGGCTATAAATTCAAATATAGAGCAGTTTCATCTACAAAATTTTAACTCCCAACAAGGTATAAATGATATATCAAAAAAAGATGGCAAAGCTGTAATATATTATGATATATTTTCGTCAATAGACACAAAGCAGATAAAGTTTAGCTACTTTAACACACAGGAAAAAAAGCTAAAGTTTATAAAGCTAGATATCAAGCTAGAAGAGGACCTAGTCAGCACTCAAACAGATCTAAATCCCCAAAAGTCAAACTTCCATATATACAGGATACTGGCACTTTTGTTTGTGATAGCGGCATTGGTGGGGTTGTATTTTGTATATAAAAAGAGGTTTATATTTATAGTCATAGGTCTTGTCGGTATAGTGATAATATATCTACTTTTTCCAAACAAAACAATAGAGCTAAAAGCTGGCAAAAATGTATATATACAGCCACTAAAACAATCTACAGTGTTTAGAACAACAAAAAAAATACAAACAGTAAGCGTGCTAAAAACACAAAATGGTTTTGTAAAAGTGATGTTTGAAGACAAAACTATAGGGTGGATCAAAGATGAAAAGTAAAACACGATATTTTTTTATAATGCTGCAGTTTTTGCTGACTGTGTTTGTGACCATAATTATAATGTTTCTATTTAAAAAACACAATCATAAGATAAGGCGAGTTTGGGGCTATACTCAACTTGCCATAATGGGTGTAAAGCTAGAATACAAAGGAGAGCTAGACGAATCAGCCGATATGCTAGTGCTTAATCACCAAAGTATATTGGATATCATCATATTTGAAGCTATCCATCCCAAAAATCTAGCATGGATAGCCAAAAAACAGATAGCAGATTTGCCATATCTGGGACAAGTTTTGAAGCTACCTGATATGATAATCATAGACAGAGAAAATAAAGCAGGACTAGTGAAGCTCCTCAAAGAGACCAAACGACACCTAACAAACGGCAGACCTATAGCGATATTTCCAGAAGGCACTAGAAGTAGTGGTGATGAAATGTTGAAGTTTAAAGCTGGTGCTAAAATCATAGCAGAACGACACGACACAAAGATACAACCTATACTGATAATAGGATCAAGAAAATGTATAGACTCACAAAATATGAAAGCCCACAAATCCACCGTGACTGTGGTATATCTGCCGACAGTTATGCCAAAAAAGGGTGAAAAGTGGTATGAAGAGATGGAGCAAAATATGAACCAAGAGTTTGCCAAAAGAGTAGAAAAAAATGCAAAATGATTGTGAGCATGTAGGAGTATGTGGTGGCTGCGCTCTTGGATTTTTGAGTTCTGTTTCACAAATAGGCTACAAGATGATGAAAGCCCAAGAGAGTCTAGAAAAGTTTGATATACCAAGTTTCGAGTCGTTTGATACTACGACTGTAGGCTTTCGTAGTCGTGCTGAGTTTCGTATTTTTCACAAAAAAGGCGGTATAGATTATGCTATGACGGGGGCAAACAAAAAGTTATTTACTCTGGATAGTTGTGTCATCGTGGATGAAAATATACAAGATATTATGTCAAAACTTCTTGAGCTTATAAAAACAGACGAGACACTAACTAAAAAACTTTTTGCAGTAGAGTTTCTAAACTCCACTCAAAATAATATGATAGTAGTGCTAATATATCACAAAAAGCTAGAGGATATATGGAACGAAAAAGCGACACGGCTTCAAGATATGTTAAATATAAATATCATAGGTAGAAGTAGAGGACAAAAAGTAGTGCTAAAAAGCGACACGATACAAAATAAAATAACCATCCAAGACCGCACATATAGCTATCACTATCAAGACACTACATTTGTCCAGCCAAATCATGAGATAAACCAAAAGATGATAAACTATATCTACGACAACATCACACCCGGTGGCGATATGTGTGAGCTATATTGTGGAGCTGGCAACTTCACAATAGCACTAGCTTCGAAGTTTGACAAACTGTTTGCCACAGAGATAGGCAAAGCCTCTATAAGACTAGCAAAACAAAATGCCACAAAAAACAACATAGACAACATAAGCTTTGTGCGACTAAGTAGTAGTGAATTTGCTCAAGCGATAGAGGGCAAACGAGAGTTTAGAAGATTAGCAGAGCAAAATATTGATATAGATGACTACGGTTTTGATACGATATTGATAGATCCGCCTCGTGCCGGAGTAGATGAGGCAACTTTAGAGATACTTAAAAAATACAAACAGATAGTTTATATATCGTGCAGTATAGATAGTTTGTGTGACAATTTAGACACACTGACACTCACACATGATATAAAAAAGTTTGCCTTTTTTGATCAGTTTGTATGGAGTTTGCATATAGAATCTGTAGTGATACTAGAGAAAAAATAGTGTCAAAAATAACCATAAACAAACAAAACCTATATCACAATTTGGAGTTTTTTGTCAAAAAGCTAGGCAGTATAGACAAGCTGTGTGTAGGGCTAAAAGACAATGCCTACGGACATGGCATAGAGCTTATAGCAAAACTTTGCTACGATTTTGGTATATCAAAAGTATTTGTGAGAAATTTACATGAAGCAAAGGCGATAGACCATATAGGCTTTGATATGGTGCATATATTGAGCGATATACCACAAGCTATGACACCATATCATATTACAATAAACAGTTTGGACGATATAGACAAGGCACCACGAGGCACAAAAGTTCAGCTAAAACTAGATACAGGTATGCACAGAAATGGTATAGCTACAAAAGATCTCTTAAAAGCGATAGAGAAGATTGTCACAAACAACCTTGTGCTAGCAGGAGTGTTTTCGCACTTTTGTTGTGCCGATGAAGATGGCAACAACACAAAAATCCAAGAAAAACTCTATTTAGATACCGTCAGCACTATCAAACACAAAACACACTTCTATAAACACATATCAAATACAAACGGAGTGTCTAGAGTAGATAACTCTATATACGACCATGCAAGAGTAGGCATAGGTATATATGGCTACAGTGATATAACACAACACCAAAAACAGCTCAAACCAGTGATGAGCTTGGAAGCGGGCAAAAACTCCACAAGAGTCATAAACAAAGGCGAGTCTGTAGGATATGGAAGCTGTAGTTTCGTCTCTCCTACTGATAATTTTGTAGTATCAAACTACGATATAGGATATGCCGATGGGTTTTTTCGTATAAACGGCAGACAGATATATCATACACCAGATGGCAAAAGAGTGCTAGGACGAGTCTCTATGGACAACATAAGCGTCCAAGGCGATAGCGATACAGTGGTGCTGTTTGACGATGCTAGAGAACTAGCAAAACTACACGGCACTATCACTTATGATATTTTAGTCAAACTTAGTCCATATTTAC
>JAOZTH010000108.1 GCA_029939245.1 Arcobacteraceae bacterium | reverse complement strand
TACATTTAAGAAGCTCAGACCACACTTTGCGGATGTGCTATGATAGGCAACAATATAACTATAGATGACAAAAACATTCAAAATAAGATATATAATATTCGCAACTTACAAGTCATGCTTGACAAAGATTTAGCTGAACTTTATGGGGTTAAGCCTATTAGACTAAGAGAACAGGTCAAAAGAAATACAAAAAGATTTCCAAAAGATTTTATGTTTCAACTCGATAATGAAGAGATTGTTTTGATGGTATCGCAAAATGCGATACCATCAAAACAACATTTAGGAGGGGCTAAGCCTCATGTTTTTACAGAACAAGGTGTCTCTATGCTTGGTGCTGTATTGAAAACCGATATAGCCATACAGATGAGTATTGAGATCATAAGAGCCTTTGTCAGTATGAGAAGTTTTTTGCTTTCAAATGCTAGCATCTTTCAAAGATTGGATGATTTTGAGTATAAATTTTTCAAATATGATGAAAATTTTAATAAAATTTTCAAAGCTATAGAAGATAAGTCTATCAAGCCAACAGAAGGTATATTTCACGACGGTCAGATATTTGATGCTTATATCTTTGTAAATGATTTGATAAAGTCAGCTAAAAAAGATGTGATTTTGGTAGATAACTACACAGATGATACAGTGCTGATATTATTTAGCAAATATCCAAATATTAAATTTAAAATCATCACAAGATCTATCTGTAGACAATCAAAACTAGATATAGATAAATACAACAAACAATATAAAAATTTGACAATCAAAACATCAAATAAATATCATGATAGATTTTTGATCATAGATACAAAAGAAGCATATCATATAGGTGCTAGCTTGAAAGATCTAGGCAAAAAAGTATTTGGCTTCAATAAAATTGATATAAATTTATTGGGGAATGTATTATGATAGATAATCAAATATTAGTTTATGACAATGGAGAGATAGAACTTAAAGTTTCGATTGATAGTGGAAACGAGACTATTTGGCTCAGTCAAGTTCAGCTTTCAAAATTGCTCGAAACAAGTGTGGACAACATAAGCTTACACCTAAAAAATATTTACAAAGAGAAAGAATTGGATGAAAATTTAACTATAGAGTATTTCTCGGTAGTTCAAAACGAAGGAAATAGAAAAATTAAAAGAAAGTTGAAGCATTATAATTTAGATGCTATTATCTCTCTTGGATACAGAGTAAACTCCACCAAAGCTACAACATTTCGCCAATGGGCAACAAAAATACTCAAACAGTATATTGCAACTGGGTATGCTATAAATACTCATAAAATTACAGAGTATAGATTGTTGAGTTTAGAAAATGATATGCAAATTGTAAAGTCTAAGATCAACAATGATAAATCAAAAATCAAACAAGGAATTTTCCATGATGGACAGATATTTGATGCTTATAACTTCGCAAACGATTTGCTCAGAACTGCTAAAAAAGAGCTTGTCCTGATAGATAACTACATAGACGATACTGTTTTGACTCTGTTTTCTAAGTATCCAAATATAAAGCTAACGATCATCACAAGATCTATCTGCAGACAATCAAAGCTAGATATAGATAAATACAACAAACAGTATAATAATTTGACAATCAAAACATCAAATAAATATCATGATAGATTTTTGATCATAGATACAAAAGAAGCATATCATATAGGTGCTAGCTTGAAAGATCTAGGCAAAAAAGTATTTGGCTTCAATAAAATTGATATAAATTTATTGGGGAATGTATTATGATAGATAATCAAATATTAGTTTATGACAACGGAGAGATAGAACTTAAAGTTTCAGTTAAAAATAAAACTGTTTTGTTGAATGCAAATGATATAGCATTGCTTTTTGATGTTCAAAGACCAGCTATCGTAAAGCATATAGGAAATATATATAAAACAAATGAATTAAGCAGTATGCTAACTTGTTCCATTTTGGAACAAGTTGCAAAAGATGGTAAAAAAAGAAAAATAAATTATTATAATCTTGACATGATAATATCGATTGGATATAGAGTAAATTCTATAAAAGCTACCAATTTCAGACAATGGGCTACGAAAATTTTGAAAGATTATATTTTTAATGGTTATGCAATCAACAGTGAAAAAATTACAGTAGATAGATTTTTAAATCTTGAAAATAGTATATGCACTTTAGGAAAAAGAGTTAATAAAATTGATAGCTTGATAACATCAGATCGATTAGATATAACTCAAGGTATATTTCACGACGGACAGATATTTGATGCTTATATCTTTGTAAATGATTTGATAAAGTCAGCTAAAAAAGATGTGATTTTGGTAGATAACTACACAGATGATACAGTGCTGATATTATTTAGCAAATATCCAAATATTAAATTTAAAATCATCACAAGATCTATCTGTAGACAATCAAAACTAGATATAGATAAATACAACAAACAATATAAAAATTTGACAATCAAAACATCAAATAAATATCATGATAGATTTTTGATCATAGATACAAAAGAAGCATATCATATAGGTGCTAGCTTGAAAGATCTGGGCAAAAAAGTATTTGCATTTAATAAAATTGATATAAATTTATTGGGGAATGTAT
>JAOZTH010000014.1:3832-26420 GCA_029939245.1 Arcobacteraceae bacterium | reverse complement strand
GCTTCATATATAGCACCATATATCTATGCTACTCCTGTGTTGTCGGCATTTTTGTTGATAATCATATTTGATGAACCGCTTTATATATCATATCTGTTTAGTCTAGGTTTGGTGATAATATCTGGACTTATCAATATAAAATCACATACAAAATAATTATTGTTGTCGCTTAAGAAAACTTTTATATTTTTATGCTATAATACGAGATAATTATTTATTTAGTTATTGGTTTTTGCTACTATAGGACATCTATAGAAAATTTATACAAAAACTAGCGCAAAGGAGCAAATATGAAAATAGACAGACAAACAGACAAAAGCTATCAAGGTCTTGATAGTATGGGGGGGGTCACTCACTGTAGCACTCACTCGTATGACAATATCTCAAATACTTATGGAGGCTTATCATGAAGCAAAATAGATTTATAACATATATCTCGATAATATCTTTCGCTATATTTTTGACCGCATGTGGGGGTGGCAGTAGCGACAAAAGCGAACCAAACCCAACATCCCCTCGTATGTCTTTTGGCGATGACTATTATGTCAAAAAGCTAGACACAGATATAGGCTCTAAGTTTACCGTGACACCAACACCCATAAACCCAGGCACAAGATATTTTTCTAGTGATACAAGTGTAGCGACTGTCCACGAGACCACTGGTGAAGTAACTATAGTAGGAGTGGGAGTAGTGCTTATAGGTGTAGGAGATCGTCCGTCAAGTGCTATTGACACTGCTGATGACAAGTATGAACTAGGTGTATTTAGACCTTTTGTCACGACATGGACGACAGCTACAGCTGACGAAAATATCACTATACCTACAAACAAAAGCAAAGGAGAAAGTGGAGGCGAACAAGTAAATATATATAGATATAACTATACTATAGACTGGGGTGATGGCTCATCTCAAATCGCCACAGGTGATGCAACTCACACATATGCGACAGCAGGCACACACACAGTCAAAATCCATGGCAAGTTTCCATCTATCAAGTTTGCAAACACAGGCGACAAAGAGAAGATCAAAACCATAGATCAGTGGGGCAGTATAGCATGGGAAACTTTTGCAGGTGCATTTTATGGATGCTCTAACCTAGCAGGCACTCCTGCCGATGTGCCAGAGCTAAGCTACAAAGTTAAGCACATGGGTGCTATGTTTGCAGGAACCAAATTTAATGCTCCGTCTATATCGGACTGGAATACAACATATATTGAGTATATGAATAATATGTTTGAAGACAATACGGTTTTCAACCAGCCTCTCAACAAATGGAATGTAAATCGTATTCTCACCGCAAAAGAGATGTTCAAAGGTGCTACAGCATTTAACAGCAGCTTGGCATGGGACACAGGCACAAATGGTTGGTTTGCAGTAATGGGCGGAATGGAAGGTATGTTTCAAGGTGCTACTGCTTTCAACCAAGATATAAGTGGTTGGGATGTATCAAATGTAAAAGAGATGCAATATATGTTTCAAGGAGCTAGTTCTTTCGACCAAAACATAAGCAGTTGGGACACATCAGATGTTGAAAGTATGTACTATATGTTTGCAAATGCGACCGCATTTAACTACGACATAGGCGACTGGAACACTTCAAATGTTGAATCAATGGACAATATGTTTCAACGTGCTACTGATTTCAATCAAGACATAGGCAAATGGAACACTTCAAAGGTTATAAATATGGGAGCTATGTTTCACGAAGCTAGTTCTTTTGACCAAAACATAAGCGACTGGAACACTTCCAATGTTCAAGATATGTCGATTATGTTTCAAAAAGCGACCGCTTTTAAAGACCAAGATTTATCAACATGGAATGTCCAAAAAGTGGAAGGACATGGTGGTTTTATGGATGAAGCAGGTTCTGGCAATACAGAGCCTACTTGGGATCCGTGATATTTTGAACCTTTAAAACAAGACTACCAAATCAAATTTTGTAGTCTTGTTTGTATTTGTGTGCCAATAGCAGTATCTTTTAGATTGTATTTGCTACGGGACAAACTACCTTTTCATAGCCTATATCTTTTGGGTTTTTGTATCTGTGTTTAGACAAAATACAAGAAAAATATGCCATAAGCCACCTCCAAATAGTTTGTTTTATAATTTTTGGGTAAAATAGCAAACTTTTGTCAGAAATAGTTCTGATACGAGCCTTGCTGATAAATTATCGGCGAAAACCAAAAGGAGAAAACATGACCAGAGTTAGAAGATACGAAACTATGTTTATATTGAAAACCACAATAGAACCAGAGATTTGTGCCAAGCAGATAGAGACTATCAAAGCAAATATCACCACAAACGGTGGAGAAATAGAAGCTGTAGATGATATAGGATCAAAGGCACTTGCCTACGAGATAGACAAAAACAAAAGAGGATACTACTTTGTAATATACTTCAAAGCCCCTACAGGCAGTATATTGGAGCTAGAGAGACTAAACAATATCAACGAAAATATACTTAGATTTATATTTATCAAGTTTGATACCAACAAAGAGATCAAAAACTGGGACGATATGGTAGCCCAGACCAAAAACAAAAAAACAGAAGAGCAAAAAGAGGAGTCAAAAGAGGAACAGATAGAAGCTACAGATACAGAAGTATCAGCCCAGCCTGTCTCAAGTGAGCCAGTCCAAGCCAACGAACCTGGGGCGACTACTACAGATGAGAGCCCAAAAGCCGTAGAGACTACCGATGAGAGCCCAAAAGCGACCAAAACCACAGAGCCGACACCTGCCACTCCCCAAAAAGAGGAGGAGGTATAGATGTACAACAAAGTAGTGATGATAGGACACCTGACAAGAGACATAGAGCTAAGATATCTCTCAAGTGGCACAGCTCTAGGCAAAAGTAGTATAGCTACAAACCATAGCTACAAGACATCTACAGGTGAAAAAAAGGATGAGACTTGCTTTTTGGAGTTTGATGTATTTGGCAAGTCTGCTGAGATTATCAACCAATATGTAAAAAAGGGCAACAAAGTTTTGCTAGAGGGACGACTAGTGCTACAACAATGGACAGCTCAAGATGGTAGCAAACGAAGCAAACATAGTCTCAATGTAGAAAACTTCAAGTTTATGGACAACAAAGGTGAAAACCAAGGTCAGCCAAACAGCTACAACAATGCTCCACAACAGCCACAACAAACACATCCACAACAAACACAGCCACAAGCGACACAAACACAACCAGTCAAGCAGATAGATATATCAGATGACGAAATACCATTTTAAGGAAACAACATGACAAGACCAGTAAAAAAGTTTGCAAAAAAATACTGCAAATACAGCCAGATGAAGATAGAATATATTGACTACAAAAACACAACACTTATAAAAACATCTCTAAGCGAGAGAGGCAAGATCATGCCTAGACGACTGACAGGAACTAGCAAAAAACATCAAGAGATGGTAGAAGTAGCTATAAAGAGAGCTAGACATATGGCACTCATACCGTATGTAGTAGATACTCAAAACCTCACAGCTCCTGCATTTGTGACTTTTAAATAGACAGTATATTAGAGTATTTCTACAACTCAAACTTCAATAAGTTTGATTTTGTAGAAAGAGATATAGATATAACCACAGACAAGACCGTTGTCTGTGGTCCAAAAGGCAGTGGCAAAAGCACTATAACATATGATATGCTAAGTAGGCTAAAAACTCGTGATTATATATATATTGACCTAGAGGATATCAAGCTAGTGTCTCTCGATTTTCTCAAGTTTTTGGACGATTTTATAGATACAAACAGTATCAAAACAGTAGTCATAGATAGTTATGAGCCACAAGTGCCTGTGCCACAAGCTAGAAATATTGTCCTCATATCAAATATTTACTTAGAGATAAAGGATTTTGAGACTATTAACTTACCAGCTCTCAAGTTTAGAGAGTTTTTGCTCTTTGACAAACACCAGAGTATCACTACATCATTTGACTTTTTTTTAAAGCACGGCAATCTGCCACACACGGCTAAGACGACTACTATATACAAAAAAACCCAACTCAAACAGCACTTGCAAAGTATATGTGAAAACCCAAAGCAATATGCTATGATAAAGCAGATATTTAAGTATGGCAGTCAAGCAGTATCCAAAAGTCAAATATATCAAAATATGAAAAAACATGAAAATATATCCAAGGATAAGTTTTTTGAATTTATAAAAATTTTAGAAAAGAAAAATATGATATCTTTCGTGCCAAAATATGGTCACAAAAATTCAGTCAAAAAATTATATATATATGATTTTGTATATGTATCAGGATTGAACAGTATAAATAAATTTAACAATATGTTTGAAAATATGATTTATCTAGAGTTTGCTAGCAAATATCCTATATATTATAGCGACCATATAAGCTTTTATATACCACAACAAAAGACAATATATCTTTGTGTGCCGTTTTTTTCTATGTTTGATATATCTCATGGGGCATTTGATTTTCTGCAGACAAATGTCGTGAAATATATCAAGATAATCACTATCAACAAAGAAGAGCAGTTTTTCATAGATGACGTATCGTGTGAAGTATTGCCATTTTACAAGTGGGCTGTGTCATGATATTTTGTGGTATAGATGAAGCTGGTCGTGGTCCTCTTTGTGGTCCTTTGGTAGTCGCTGGTGTGGTTTTAAACTCCAAGATAGTAGGACTAAACGACTCAAAAAAACTGACAGCAAAAAAAAGAGAGATTTTATATGACAAAATAATATCAGATGCAGAGTATTTTATATCATTTAGCTCAAATAGCGACATAGACGACCACGGTTTGAGCTACTGTCTAAACCGCTCTATAAAAGAGATAATCAAAAATATAAAAGCAGATAGCTACTTGATAGATGGCAACACTACTTTTGGTGTAGATGGTGTAGTATGTGAGATAAAAGCGGACCAGAAATACGATGAAGTGATGGCATCTTCTATACTAGCTAAAGTTTCACGAGATAGGTATATGACAAAACAAGCCCAAATATATCCAAACTATGGTTTCGAAAAACACAAAGGTTACGGCACCAAAGCACACTATGAAGCTATATATAGATATGGTTTGACCGCTATACACAGAAAAAGTTTCAAGATAAAAGCATATTTATAAAGGCAACCTCCACATACACTATATCGCTCTCGTGCTGTTTGCATGAGTCAAAGCTATAGCTATAGCATCGCTTATATCTAGTGGCTTGATCTCTTTTTTGATATTTAACAATATTTTCACCATATAGTTGACCTGCTCTTTGCTAGCTTTTGCTTTGCCTGTGACGGCCTTTTTGACTTGTAGTGCTGTATAAGGATAAAATTTGCCTACTTTTTGTAGTATTTTGAGCGATATTGCTCCACGAAATTGTGCTAGTTTTAGCACTGTTTTTGGATTGAATGCAAAAAATATATCCTCTATAGCTACCTCATCTATATCGTATTTGTCAAACAATATATCAACTCCAGATGAAAGTTCTAGCATCTGTGTTTGCAAATCTTTTGATGTGATAGCAAACAGTCCAGCCCCTAGCAAAGTTTTTTTGTTTTTATTCACATCCAATATCGCCCAAGCACAATTTATAGTGCCAGGATCTATGCCTAAAACAATACGATTTTTCATATATTCACATCTTTATTCACATAGTGAAAAACTTTTCACTTGTTTTTTGTTTTGTTATTTTTGTTATTTTATAATAATTTTATAAAATTTAGATATAATATCGTATAAAAAGGAATAATTTGAAAGATAAGGTAGCTAAACTGTTTGAAGATAAGGTAGACAAACTATATTATAGCAACTATATATCACAGTTAAATTTCAAAAAACTTAGCAATGACAACAAAACTATCACATTTGAAGTGTCAAACAGGTATCTATCTAACTTTATAAAAACCAAATTTTTAAATAAACTTTTGCTCATCCTCAAACAAAATCTAACATTTCAAAATATAGAAAAGATTCTCATAATAGTAACTGGAGAAAAAATAGCTACAAAAAACAAACAACAAACACAAGAACAAGGAAATAAAAACAACATAATATTTAACAAATCATTTACATTTGATAACTTTATAGTAGGTCCTTCAAATATAGAAGCTTATACCGTATGTAAAAATATAGTTCAAACAAACACAAATAAATATAATCCAATATTTATATATAGCGATACAGGACTAGGCAAAACTCATCTGCTACAATCAGTTGGAAACTATCTAGCAGAACAAGACAAAAACATTTTATATCTATCGGCAGAGCATTTTATGAATGATTTTACATATTCTTTGCAAAACAACTCTATGAATAATTTTCGTGAAAAATATCGCAAGTGTGACATACTGTTGCTAGACGATGTAGCATTTTTGACAAACAAACCTAGTACACAAGATGAGTTTTTTCATACTTTTAATACTCTTCACTCTGCAGGCAAACAGATTATCATGACAAGTGATAGATTGCCATCAAAGATACACAACTTGGTGGACAGACTTAGAACTAGATTTGAGTGGGGTTTACTTATAGATATCAAACCACCTCAACTAAAAACAAAAATAGATATAATCAAAAAGAAAAGTGAGCTAAATGATATAGTCCTAAACGATGAGATAATACAATACATAGCTCTAAATATAGACAGCTCTATAAGAGAGATAGAGAGTATATTGGTTCGTATCAATGCTAGTGTAAATCTACTAAACCAAAACATAGACCTAAATCTAGTCAAAGAACTACTTAAAAACCAAATAACAGAAAAAAACAAATACATCACTATCATAGATATTATCAATACTATCACAAAAGAGCTCAACATAAAAACACAAGACCTCAAAAGCACAAAAAGAACAGCAAAGATAGTCAAAGCAAGAAGAATAGCCATATATCTAGCTAGGAAGCTAACACACAATTCTATGCCAGAAATTGCAAAGCACCTTCGTATGAAAAATCACAGCTCAATATCAAAAAATATCAAAAAAACAGAACAATTGATAGACGAAGACAAAGATTTTGAAGAACTAATAAAAAATATCAAAAAAAGAACAGAGTTTACAAAAAGTGAAGGATAGACAAAGAGTGAAGGATAGTGAAAAAGTATTCACTATCAAGTTGCCCAATATACATAGGCAAGATGTAGTTATTCACATATTCAATGTGCCTACTACTACAACTAAAAAAGAAAAAGGAAAAAGATGAAATTCAAAATCAAAAAAAATATTTTAGATAATATTTTGACAACAATGCAGCCGTTTTTAGACAAAAAAGATGATAGTAATATCACTTCACATATATATATGAGTTTGAAAGATACCAAACTAATATTTATAGCTACAGACTACGAGATATATCTATCCAAGCAGATAGAGATAGATGCAAAAGGCGAAGATGGGCAAGCTACTATAAATGGTAAAAATATTTTAAATATAACTAAAAGACTAAATGAAAACGATATATCTATAGAAACCATAGACTCAAAAATCAAAATCAAACAAAACAGAAGTAATTTTATATTACCTATGTATGATAGTGGTGATTTTCCTATATTGATGTTTGACAATCTACCAGAAATTTTAAATATAAACTCGATATATCTAGTAAATGCATTGCAAAAAATCACTCCAAGTATAGATACAAACAATCCAAAATACACTCTAAATGGTGCATTGATAGATATCAAATCTAGCAAGATAAACTTTGTCTCTACAGATACAAAAAGATTGTCTATTATCAAGATGGAAAATATGTCAAACAAAGAAAGCCAAATAATAGTGCCAAAAAAGGCAATAGAGCAGATCACTAAACTATTTTTAGATGATATTGAGATATACAGCGATGAAAGTAATCTCACTATAACTACTAAAGACACTAAGTTCAACACCAAGCTTATAAGTGGAGATTATGCTAGCTATGAGAGGATTATACCCGATGAATTTAAACATAGGATAAAACTAAACAAAGCTATGCTTATAGAATCTATCAAACTTATAACTATACTCAGCTATGAGATAAAAATAGAGTTCAACCAAGATGAAATAGTATTTAACTCTATAGATGAAAACAACAAATCACAAACAAAACTAGATATAAAACTGGATATTGATGATAACTTTTATATAGCTTTAAACAGTCGTTATATACTTGACTTTCTAACCGTATCATCAAATAGTGAGATAGATGTATGTTTCAATGAATCAAATCTACCATTTATGCTAGAAGATGAAAAATTAAAAACTATCATAATGCCAATCATTTTAGATTAAAGGAAAAACATGCAAGATAATTATAAAGCTACCAATATAAAGGTTCTCAAAGGGCTAGAAGCTGTGAGAAAACGACCTGGAATGTACATAGGTAGTACAGACGAAAGAGGATTACACCACTTGGTGTATGAAGTAGTAGATAACTCTATAGATGAAGCTATGGCTGGATATTGTGATAAAATAGACATAATTATCACAAAAGAAAAGACTGTCATAGTAAGTGACAACGGGCGAGGAATTCCAACCGATATTCACCCTATAGAAAAGATAAGTGCGGCTACAGTAGTGCTGACAGTTTTGCATGCCGGAGGTAAGTTTGACAAAGACACATACAAGGTATCTGGTGGGCTTCACGGTGTTGGTGTATCGGTAGTCAATGCTTTGTCTGATGATCTAAAGATGACTATACATAGAGATGGTGAGGTGTTTTATCAAGAGTTTTCAAAAGGTATACCAAAAGAAATCTTGAAAAGTATAGGTAAATCCAAAAAAACAGGAACCACTATAGAATTTTTGCCAGATATGAGTATATTTGAGACAGATATTTTTATATTTGAGACTTTATCAAAAAGATTTAGAGAAGTAGCATATCTAAATCCAAAGATCACTATAAACTTAAAAGACGAAAGAGATGGCAAAGATGAGACATATCATTTTGAAGGTGGTATATCTCAGTTTGTCAGTGATATAAACAAAAATATAGCTATCACCAAGCCTATAGCATTTAGTGTGATAAAAGAGGGCATAGAAGCTGATATAGCACTACTTTACAATGACTCATACATAGAACGCACACAAAGTTTTGTAAATAATATTCGCACAAATGATGGTGGAACTCATGAGACAGGATTTAAAGCAGGTTTAACTAGAAGTATCATCAAATATATCAAAGCAAATGCCAAACAAAGTGAAAAAGATGCCAAAATCACAGGAGATGATACTAGAGAGGGTCTCATAGCAGTAGTATCGGTAAAAGTTCCAGAGCCACAGTTTGAAGGTCAAACCAAAAGTAAGCTAGGTTCATCATATGTCAAACCAATATGCCAGAAGATTACCACAGATTCACTTGATAAATATTTTGAAGAAAATCCAACACAAGCAAAATATGTCATGGAAAAAACTCTAGCAGCAAACCGTGGTAGAGAAGCTGCCAAAAAAGCCAGAGATTTAACTAGGACAAAAGCTGGAGTATCTGTAGGCACATTGCCAGGCAAACTAGCAGACTGTCAAAGCAAAGACCCAGAGATATGTGAGCTGTATCTAGTAGAAGGCGACAGTGCCGGAGGAAGTGCCAAACAAGGCAGAGATAGAGTATATCAAGCTATATTACCACTCAAAGGAAAGATACTAAATGTAGAAAAAAGTAGGATAGACAAGATATTGGGCTCTGAAGAGATCAAAAATATGATCACAGCTTTGGGTTGTGGTATAGGAGAGGATTTTGATGAGAGTAAGATACGGTATCACAAGATTATCATCATGACAGATGCCGATGTAGATGGTAGCCATATACAGACTTTACTTTTGACATTTTTCTTTAGATTTTTGCGACCTGTTATAGACCATGGTTATCTATATATAGCTCAACCACCTTTGTATAAATACAAAAAAGGCAAAAACGAAATATATCTCAAAGATGATACAGCTTTGAACAATTATCTCATATCAAATGGTCTAGAGAAGTTTGACTTTGAAGGTATGGGCTACAATGATCTGCTAGATATGTTTAAAATAGTTGCATCGTATAGAGCTATGCTAAACAACTTAAAAAAACGATACAGCCTAATAGACCTCATACAACATATGATAGAAAACAAGTTTTCTTTATCTAAACCTATAGATAAATTTTTTGAAGATGTCGAAAAATTTCTCAACACAAAAGGTTACAATATATTAAACAAAAAAATCACAGATGAATATATACATATATTTGTGCAGACAGATGTAGGACTTGAAGAGCTAAAGATAGACGATAGCTTGATGACTTCGCCGTTTTTCAACGAAGCTATATATCTGTTTGAAAAGATCAACGAAAGAGACATGACACTATTTGAAAACAGAGATCTGATAGAGATATTGGAAGAGATAGAAGCAAATGCCAAAAAAGGAGCTTATATCCAACGATACAAAGGTCTAGGAGAGATGAACCCAGATCAACTTTGGGAGACTACTATGACAAAAGAGGACAGAAACCTACTCAAAGTAAATATAGATGACTTAGATGTAGCTAGTGAGACTTTTACTCTGTTTATGGGTGATGAAGTAGAGCCAAGAAGAAAATATATAGAAGACCACGCCAAAGATGTGCAACATTTAGATGTGTAGATGATGTTAGACAAAAAACTTTTTCATCTATCTCATACCGATTTAGATGGGTATTGCTGTCAATATATGACAAAAAAGCTATATAAAGATGGCAAATATTTCAATGCAAACTACGGACTAGAAGTCAAAGAAAATATCAATTATATATTTAGTTTGATAGAAAAAAGTGAAAATAAAAATATATTTTTACTTATAACAGACCTAAACCTATCTATAAAAGAAGCTACTATCATAGATAATTTTGTAACAAAACAAAACACTAGAGGATATGATATCAAACTACAGCTCCTAGACCACCATATCACAGGACTCAAATGTTCCAAACAGTTCAGCTGGTATCATCTAGACGATACCAAAAGTGCAAGCAAAATCACCTATGAATATCTACAAACAAATTTTTCAAACTTTTTAACTCTATGTGAGACAAATTTTGAACTTTATATAAAAGCAGTCAATGCCGTGGATATATGGCTAGAAAATGACAAATATTTTGAATATGGCAAAGTGCTTTTAAGTATGATATCAAAATCTTTTGAGATAAACGGACAGATGTTTGATACACAAAATAGGGATTATAGGTTTTATCTTTTGAAAAATAGTATATCACTCGTAGCCGAACACGAAGCAAATATCAAACTAGATGAAAGCCTGTATTTCATCAAGAAACAGTATATGAAGCTTGATGATACAAACGATACTTTTGAAAACACAAGAGCATCTTATATCACAAAAATACTTAGCGATGATATAGATAAATTGACTATAAGGTATCTAAACTATAAAGGTATATTGACCTATAGTATGGGCAACATATCTATACTGGCAAATAGTTTTCTAAAAGCAAATGATAGTGTGGATTTTTTCATGGATATTAGCAAAAAGGGTCGCATAAGTTTAAGATCAAATGATAAACTAGATGTATCTAAACTGGCATTTGATATAAGTGGAGGCGGAGGACACAAAAATGCCGCAGGAGCTGTGATGAGTGACTTCAGAGAAAATATATTTTATACCAATATAAACAACTTTGTCCAACAAAAACTTGACGAAATATAGTCAAATACAACAGAGTTTTGATCAAAAAGCATCTACTTATGATGACTTCAATATCATACAAAAGATAGCTAGCAAAGCAGTCGTCCACGATATGGTGGACAAACCAAAAAAGATATTAGAATTGGGATGTGGAAGCGGACAAATATATAGCCAGATACCATGGGATGTGCAGTATTACAAGGCTGTAGATATGTCGAAAGTTATGTGCTACAAACACCCAAAAGCAGACAATATAGAAGTAGTATGTGCCAACTTTGATGACGATAAATTTCTAGAAACTATTATAGATGAAAGATATGATTGTGTAGTCTCTTCATCTGCCCTACAATGGTCACAAAACTTAGGAAATATCCTCAAAATTGTATGCGGAATATCACCACAATTTGTAGTAGCTATGTTTACGGCAAATACATTTAAAACTATTTTTGATATTACAGGTAATATATCGCCGATATTAACAAAAAATAATATCAAACAACAGTTTGAAAAATATCTCAAATGTGACTTTGAGACACACAACTACAAGTTAAAGTTCAAACAAAAAAAAGATATATTTGGATTTATAAAAAACAGCGGTGTATCAGCTGGTGTAAGATTGAGCTACAAACAAGCAAAAAACCTATGGCAAAAATATGACAAGGATTATTTGGAATTTGAAGTCATCTATATAAAAGCTGAGCCTAAATTGTAGTCGGTTTTGACTTCATAATCTTTTATATTTATCCACTTTTTTCGTATATCTATAGATGATTTTATCTTTAACTTGTTATAAAATTGGTCAAAACCTATATATACTCCATCTTTTTCTTTTTCTATTAATACTTTGAGAGGTTGTTTTACTAACCTAAAATCATAATTGTTTTGCTCTACTATCTCTTTGATATAGTTTAGTCTCTCTTTTGCTTTGTTGCCGTCTATGTCTATATTTAACAAAGCACTTTTTGTGCCTTTTCGTGGACTGTATCGAAAACAATGTATATGTGTCAGTGGCAACCGCTTGAAGTTTATCATGGCATCTTGCCATATAGCCTCTGTCTCACCTGGGTGTGCTACTATAAAGTCAGTGCCTATGGCGAAACCTTTTTGGCTCAAAAATTCTAGCAGTTTTATGTCTGTTTTGAAGTTGTTTCGCCTATTCATAATCTTTAGCATAGTTTCGCTAGTATGTTGCAAAGCTATGTGCAAGTGCTTGGCTATCCATGGTTCATCTAGTATCTCTTTGAACTCATCTGTTATCTGTGATGGCTCTACACTACCAAATCGCACTCTACGGACACCTTTTATATCGTGAATATCTTTGAGCAACGATGGCAGACTGTATCTGCCTTTTTTGTCATACGAGCCTATATTTGTGCCTGTTAGCACAAACTCGCCAAAGCCCCTATCTACCAAAGTTTTGATCTGTTTTAATATAAAAGATGGCTCATAGCTCCTAGAACGACCTCTAACTTGTGGTATGATACAATAGCCACAGCTAAAGTCACATCCCTCCTGTATCTTGACAAATGCTTTTGTCTTGTCTTGGTAGTCATCTATGATAGTCTCATCTATATGTGCAAAATCATGTGCCTCGTAGCTTTGTCGTGAGTTTTTGAGTATTTGATCTATGTTTTCTTTGTGGTTTGGTGTGAAAAGTTTGTTTATCTTATCTTCTTGCAAAAGTGTTTTGCCTTGAGACAAACTTCCACAGCCTGTATATACTATATTTGGTTTGTTTGGTAGTTTGTTTATCTTGTTGATATATGCTCTCACATCACTATCGGCACCATTTGTCACAGTGCAGGAGTTTACCACGACTATGTCGGCATCTTTTTCATCGTAAGTAGCGATAAAATCTTTGATATTTGTCTTCATAATCTGTGTATCAACAATATTTGTCCTACAGCCAAAAGTTTTGAAAAATATCTTAGTCATACAGTCCTTGTGCTAGATATCGCTCGCCTGTATCACATAGGACTGTGAGTATGTTTTTGTTTGGGTATCGTCGCTGCAATTTTAGAGCGGCAACTATATTTGAGCCAGATGATATACCTACTAGTAGCCCCTCCTTTTTTGCCAATGCTCTAGCCATAGATATAGCTTCGTTTTCATCTATTTTCACTACTTCGTCTACGACAGTATTGTCAAAGTTATTTGGTATAAATCCTGCACCTATACCCTGTATTTTGTGAGGAGCTGGCACTTCTCCGGACAGCACGGCACTATTTTTGGGTTCAACTGCTACTATCAAAATATTTTTAATATATTTTTTCAGAACTTTACCAACTCCACTGATAGTGCCACCAGTGCCTACTCCGGCTACAAATATATCTATATCTTTGTCCATATCTTTAAGTATCTCTATAGCAGTTGTCTCTATATGAGCTTGCGGATTTGCTTTGTTTTCAAATTGTCTTAAACATATACTATTTTTGGTTCGTTTTTGAAGTTCGTTTGCTTTTGTGATAGAACCCTGCATGCCTAGTTTCGCAGGAGTTAGTGCCAGCTTTGCTCCTAGTGCTTTGAGTAGCACTCGTCTTTCTATACTCATACTTTCTGGCATACATAGTGTCAGGTTTAGACCAAGACTAGCACAAATACTAGCTATAGCTATACCTGTGTTGCCACTTGTTGGCTCTATAATCTTTGTGTATTTGTTTATCTTGCCATCTTTTAGAGCTTGTTTTATCATGCCCAGCCCTATCCTATCTTTGACACTACCGGTTGGGTTCATAAATTCACATTTGGCATATATACCACTTTTTAGCTTGATGATAGGGGTATTGCCTATAAGTTCACCTATGTTGTGTGCTATATTCATCTGGCTTATATTTTATATCAAGCTTTTGAGTCTAAACTCGAAGCCCAGAGCATCTGCATGGCATACATCTATACACCTACCGCATAGCGTACAATCCGTGCCTGTGACATATTGTGTTTTTATACCTTTTTTGGTTCGTTCATCATCGTATTTGGCTTTGGTTAGCTCCAATACATGACTTTCAAAGCAGACATCATGGCACACCATGCAGTGATCACAGTTGTCGTTCCATTGTATCTTGAGAGCTGAACCTTTGCCTATGTAGCTATATGTTGTGCCTATAGGACAGATATATTTACACCAAGCACGGCGAGAGAAAAACACCTCCATCAAAAACACTACCACTACCCATATCACAGCTACAGACCATCCATATATGAAAAGACGGCTTAGTATGCCTACTACATTAAATGTCTCAAATACTAGATAGCCACTGCTAAAAGCGAGTCCTATAAATAAAAACCAAAATATATGTCGAACTCTATGATCAAAAGTCCTGTTTTTGATGATATGTTTATGCACTAAACTGTTGTGTAGTTTTTCACCTATCTCACTTATAAGACCATAGGGACAAACCCACGAACAATAACTTCTGCCACCCATTAGTAGATATATTATTACGATAGTAGTTATACCTATGATCATATTGATAGGTAGTTTGTATGCAGATGCAAACATTTGCAACGATATAAAAGGATCTATCATATGAAACCCTAGAAATCTAGACCCACTTATAGAACCTTCAAGTAGTTGTAGGTCTATATAAAATGACAAAAAGAAAAATAGATGAATAGCGACTACTAGTATCCATCTTTTTGATCTATAGCTGAAAAATTTCTTGCCTTGGCTGGTTATATCCAGAAAAGTGCTACAAAAGCTAGAGTGCTTTATAGTTTCTTTGTTGTTATATTTATCCATGATTATACTTACTTTTGTTGCATCTTATCAAGTTTGCTTTGAAATTCACTTATCTCTTTGGCAAACTCTTTTAGCTCTGGTTTCTCTATACTTAACAATAAACCTTTCATGACTACATTTTCTTTTCGTCCATCTTTGAAGTCAAGCAGATCTTTATATAACACATCTTCTGACTGACCTATAAGTTTCGGTCCCATCATAGGTTTGCCGTTTTGAAAGCCGCTACCATTGACTCCGTGACACGAGGCACACTTGCTTTTGTAGTTTTGGCTTACTTCAAATGCTCCTGCATTGCCTGCTTTGTCTTTGAGAGCTTGTAGCTCATCTTTTTGTGTATCTGTGCTTGCCGTGTTGCTCTTTTTTGCTAGGCTTCCTGCTTCTAGTTTTTCGCTGTTTGTATCATCAAAACTACCTATACCTTTTGCCATTTGTCCACCTTGAAATGCTCCACCTTGTGAAAAGGTCAAGCCCATAAGACCCACGACTATCGCAGCAGATATTGATGCTATTATATTTTTCATTTGTTTCCTTTTAATTTTTCTATTTTTTTGTTAAATCTGTTTATCTCGTTTGCTATATCCGCCATCTCTTTGTCGCTCATAAGTTTGATGAGATCAGTCATGAGAGGATTGTGTTTTTCGCCTGTCTTAAATGCTTTTATATTTTCTAGTATCTCGTCTGTTGTTTTGTGCAAAAGTGATGGACCTATGACACCATTTGCATAGTCGTTGTGACATGCAGAACACTTGACTATGAAGTTGTGGCTTAACTTTCGCACCATCATAGATATGCCGAGTTTTTCGTATGGACTTCTCACATTCATAGCAGCTTCCGCTTGTGTCCTAGGTTTCACTCTCACACTGGCATCTTCGTTTGCTGGTTGTGAATTTGGGTCATATTCGCTTTTGATATTGTAGTCATAATAATACGCTTTGCCGTTTTTGGTTTGCATGGCTGTTTTTTCTTTTTCTACTACTTTTATCTCTTTGGCATTTTTATTTGCCACTACTTCTATATTTAAACTCTCTTGTGTGGCATTTGTCTCTGCCTTTTTAACCTGTTTTTTCTCGTCACATCCTGTGAACAATATCAAGCAAATTATCGCTATTATCTTAACTTTTATATACATCTTTATACTCCATTCTTGGTTTTATTACTATCGCAGGTGGGTCAGTAGGACACACCTCTTGGCATACTCCACAGCCAGTGCATTGGTCATAGACGACAGGACGGATTATACCCATCTTGGTCTCTTTGACTTCTATGCATGACAGTGGATTTGGCATAGGACACATATCGGCACACAAAGCACATGCTTTGCCTTCAAGGCCCTCAAACTTCTCTAGCTGTTCGGTCTCTAGCTTGTGTGTATGTGTGTGATTTGCTGTAAATTCTTTCATCTGCTTGTCATACCCCACTGGCACTGGTTCTTTTCGCACTGCTAGACATCGTTTGGGGTGTTCTAGCACCGCTATGCCCATCTCTATCTCGGTTGCTTTTTCTATACTATGATCCAAAGCTCCACTAGGACAAGCTAATACACAAGGCACCGCCTTGCAGGCATAACACCCTCGTATATTTGCATCTATGTGTGGAGTTCCTACTCCGTGTCCTTGTCCTATATCACCTAGCTCTATAGAATGATAAGGACACACTTGCAAACACTGCCCACACTTTATACACAGAGCTAAAAACTCTTTTTCTTTTACTGCTCCGGGTGGTCTTAATCTGTGTTCCGCTTTTAAAATATATGGGCTAATCCCTACTCCCACTGTCGCAGTAGCCGCCAGAGCTCCCAAGGTAGTGTATTTTATAAAATCTCGTCTTTTTGGTGTTATGTTATCTTTTGACATCTATATATTTTCCTTCATCTTTGGTTTTTGATCTTCTAGTAGAAACAGTGGAGTCGAAAATGGTGCTAATTTTGACAAAAAATTCAGCATAGATATGACAGGCGAACCATAAAAAAACTTCACAGATGGATTGTATATCCACATCTGGTCAGCATATTTATATACTTTGTGTGGTGTGTCGCCTATATTGTCATGGTTTCTATCAAAGCCCTCGTAGTTGTCCCAGTAGTTGCCTACTATATCGTTGTCGTTTGTTTTAGACCCACGACTATCGTTTACTATATCTTCTATGTTACCCGATATGGTGTTGCCTCTTATGATATTGTTTTCGCTAAGTGAGTGAAAATGCAATGCCTCGCTGTTGTATAGGATTTTGTTGTTGTTTATCCAGTTGTTGGTATCTGGTTCAAATGGCGATCTATCTATATATATGCCTTGTGCACAGTATAATATAGTGTTGTTTTCTATAGTGAAGTTTGTTACATCTTTGAGTCCTAGTCCCATACCAGTTGCTCCCAGTGAGCTTTGGATAGTGTTGCCTGAAGCTATGGTGTCTTGAGAATACATAAAAAATATACCCACAGAGTTGTATCTGTAGCTGTTGTCTCGCACTAGATTTTTGCCAGCATACATAAAGTGTAGAGAATACCGCCCCCACTCGCCGTAGTTTTCTATTATATCGTTGCCGTGGCTATACCATACTACCATATCTCTGGATTTGATTAGTCTATTTCTCTTGATGATATTGTCGTTGCTATACCATAGTCTCAATCCATCGCCTCGTAGTCCTAGCTCTGTGTCTTTTGATGATATATTGTTGTCTGCTACTATAGAGTTGCTAACTTGTTGCATATCTATACCAAACAAACAGTTGTCTATGTTGCAGTTGCTTATCTCATTTTGTTTACCTTTGCTCATCTTGATACCAGAGTCCAAAGTATGGTGTAGATCGCCACTGTTTATGATAGATAAGTTTTTCAAGGTGATAAAAGAGCCAGTAGCTTCTATGACAGTGCCTTTGTTTAGCCCATCTATGACTACTCCGCTTTCTATGCCTATTATCGTCAGTGGTTTGTTTATAGTTATACCACCTTTATATACACCTTTTGGTAGCTTTATGATAGACCCAGCTGGGGCTTTGTCTATGGCTTCTTGGAGCAGATTGCCCCACGAAAACAGACACAAACATATAGATATAGATATAACTCTTAGCAACATAACATAGCCTAGCTAACTGCTGTCTCTTTTATGGCTTTTTGTTTTGCAAAATATGCCAAAAGACTGAGCAAACTTATAGCTACTAATATATAAAAACCTATAGTAGGATAGGAGTGTGTGACAAACTGTGCTATCTTGCCATCGCCAAATACCGTAGGCATAAATGGCTTTATTTTAAATGCTCCCCAGTCGTGTAGATTGTGACCAAACCAATATAGCCAATACGAATAATCCGCTATAAATAGCACAGGCAACGAAGCAGGCACTAGCATAACATATGTCATAAGTTTGTTGTTGTATAGGATGAAAAATATCATACCCAAAGTCAGCGACAACAAGGCATATATGCCTATCTCTCGTTCTATGATACCACCTACCCACATAGGGTCCATACCTACATAGTGATTTATAGTATTCATCTCGTGAACTTCACCGCTAAATCCATCAAAATGAAAAAACACAGGTATGCCCTGTGGAAATGCTTCTTTGGGATAGTTGGGAGCTTCTAGTGACACCGCCCATATAGGCAAGCTTGCTACTCCTATCTCGCTTTGAGTGCTTATCATCTTGTCTAGATCATTGTGTGCATTTTTGTCTGTGGCAATAGACTTATATCTACCTTTGTTGTATAGATTCCAAGTAGTTTTAGCTATAGATGATACCTCTTCTGGTTTTTGGTCGTGAATTTTGTTCAACGAACTGTGAAATCCTAACATAGGTATAGTAAACGATACAGATAGCAACACCACCGCGATAACAGCAAATATATTTGCCTTTTTGAAACTTTTGTGCATATTTTTCCTTTTTATTTATTTAAAAATGATTATAAAATATAATCATATCTAAACAAAAAGGGGCGAGTAGCCCCTAATTGTGTGTGAAAATCTAACTTCTAGAAAAGTTTGGCATTTTCATCAATCCATTTGAAGTATTGGATCATATCGTCTACCTCTTTTTCTTGCATGTTTTGGTTTGGCATTTTTAGATTGAAATAATCTATCATACCCTTGATATACTCTTCATGGTATTTTGCTTCTGGGTCAAGTATGAAGTCTTTTACCCATTTTTCGCCATCCTCATGTCTAGCTAGAACACCAGTTAGATCAGGACCTGACGATACTTTGCCTACAACATGACAACCACTACAGCCACCTTCGTGAAATGCAGTTTCGCCTCTCATAGCTTCTGGGCTTTGTTTGGTAGCGACAAGTCTCACTAGAGCATCTTTTGCTCGTATACCGACATCTGCAGTTTTGACCATAAGTTGCCATATCATATTTTCATACAGTATCGCTTTTTCTATATCACCAGCCGCATATGCTTTGTCTGCAAGCTCTTTTTGTGCTTTGATCTGTCCATATTGGTCAAATGCATCAGTCACAAGGTCAGCCACAACTTTATGTTTGTCAAATCCATTTTCTTTCAAAAATTTCACAACAGATTGGATAACTGCATCTGTAGCATCGTTTGTAGCTACAGTTTTTTTGTATTCTGCTTCTAGTTCCTCTTTTGTCATAGTTTTCATCTTGAGTTTTGCAGCACTTTTGTATGTTTTATTTGGGTCTTTGACCATCAAATATCCCATCATCTCTAAGTGAAGTGCCGAACAAAATTCAGTACAATAGTATGGGAACACACCCTCTAAGTCAGCTACAAATTTGATAGTCGAAGTTTCGCCTGGTTCAAGAGACATATGTATATCATAGTTGTCTACTGTGAAACCGTGAGTTTCATCTTGAGCTCGCTCTAAGTTTGTCATATGCATGATGACTGTATCACCTTTGTTTACTGTGATTCTCTCTGGATTAACATGACTTCTAACCATAGTTCCATACACAGTGACTGTCTTGCCGTCTCTTTCGATTCGTTCTTGTCCTGCTAGAGTTTTGCCTTTGTGAATTTTGCCAGTTTTACTGTTTGTTCCCATAGGGTATCTCACATGTGGATGCAACTTCTCTGCTCGTATCGCTACAGCTTGATGTGGCTCACCCAAAGGTATAGGCATATCATATAACAAATCCATAGTTTTGCCACTTATGTCTATCAACTGGTGATTTTGTGGGTGAAGTGGTCCAACACTTTGAAATCTATCTATAGCCAATTTGTTCAATGAGATAATATACTTTCCTTGTGGGTCAGCAGATTTACCTTCCATACCAGCTAGATGTCCTACATTGTAGTGAACATTTTCTTTGTCAAGCACTTTCAGTGTTTTGTAGTTCCATTTGACAATCTGACTATCAACATAAAGTGAAGTATATATCTCTCCGTCAACATTTGAGTATTGGTTGTGCAAAGGACCCAGTCCCAGCTCTACTTGTCCGTGAAGTGATTTTTTCATATCTAAAATAGGTATACCGTATGGGTCTTTTCCTATATACTCTTTTGCATCAATAAGTGCTTTGATCTTGCTCCATTTGAATACAGAAGCATGAGTGTCAAGCTTACCACATACAGTTATATATTCACCGTCTGGTGATACATCAACTCCGTGAGGTGATTTTGGCTCAGGTATCAAAAACAATGCATCGTTTGCTACGGCTACTTCCATAGTGATAACTTTGTGATCATTTATGATTTTAACATTTTTAGGATCTTTTGCTAGCTTGGCTAACTTTTCCCAGTTGTATACATGCAAAAAGTCAGTATCATATCTACTCATACCAGCTTCATTTGGTGGCATACCTACTTCTATCCCACCTGTATACATCTCTGTATTAAATGAGTTTGTAAATGCCCAGCCATGAGACACTGATTTACCAGCATCACTTAGATCTTGCATATATGGAGGCATCTCTATAGTATATGATGCTTTTTCATTTATTCGACCGATTTTTGGATCAAATTTCCACATAGTTACACCACCACGATAAGTCTCTTTATACTCTTCTATTGAGTGATAGTTGTTGTCAAAAGGAGCTCCATATTGAGCTGCTTCTATAATATATTCACTATTTTGTGTGAAAAATGCTCCACCGTGATCACTTTTGAACACAGGGTTTACAACTATTTGTTTGGTCTCAAAGTCAGCTAAATCTATGATAGCAACTCTTGGGTTTGCTTTGTCGTTGATAGCTAGCCATTTACCATCGTATTTTCCATCTGTTTCAGAAAGTCCAGGGTGATGTGTATCTCCCCAATTTATCTCTCGTCCTCTTATGTTTCCTTGTCTTAAGACTGCTTTTGAATCTTCATCAAAACCATATCCTTGCCAAGGCTCTGGTGTAAACACCGCTATATACTTCAATATTTTCATAGATGGCACACCATATACAATTATCTGACCACTTTGGCCACCTGAACTAAATACTACAAACTCATCTCTACCACCTGTAGGCAAGTAGGTTTTTGCTGCACGAATTACATCGTTTTCAGTTAGTCCTCTTTTTTTCATAATCTTTTGTAGATTGCTATTTGTGTCACCACTAGCTTCGCTAGTTGCGGCAGGTTTAGCCTCTACTTTCTTCTCTGTTTGGACTTTTTCTTTCTTGTCTTCAACGCAACCAGTGGTAAGCACAGCGACAACAAAAAAAGCCAAAACGACCTTCAACATATGTGTTATTTTCATAACAACTCCTCAATAAAAATTTCGATATCGAGCAAAACTCAAACACGATATCGCATTATAACATATTTAACTTATGATTAACCAAATTTTCGTGTTTTTTGCAAAATTTAGCAAAATACGATATACTAACAAAAAGGACAAAATATCAATATAGCTTTATACGGCGGGAGTTTCGACCCATTTCACAAAGGACACGAGACTATCATAAAAGAGTGTTTAAAATATTTAAAAATCGACCGCCTAGTCATCATGCCGACATATTTAAACCCATTTAAGAAGGATTTTTACCAAAATCCACGAGACAGACTAGAAAATATGAAAAATCTATACGATGATATAGACAAGTGTGAAGTCTCTAGCTGGGAAGTGGATCAAAATCGCGCCGTGCCTACAATAGAAACAGTCCGACACCTACGAGACATCTACGATATAGACAAGCTATATCTCATAATAGGAGCAGACAATCTAGCACACATAAGCAGTTGGCAAGGCTACAAAGAGTTAAAAGAGCTGACTATATTTGTAGTAGCCACCAGAGATGGTATAGATACACAAGGTTATCAAACATTGAGTGTCTCTTGTGATATTAGCTCTAGCGAGATACGAGCCAACTACGAGGAG
>JAOZTH010000014.1:0-3732 GCA_029939245.1 Arcobacteraceae bacterium | reverse complement strand
ATAAACTTTGAGCGACCACAGCTCCACTACTCCATGCAAATTGTAGATTGTATCCGCCACAGTTGCCATCTATATCTAGTATCTCACCACAAAAGTATAGCTCTTTTGTCTTTTTTGACTGCAGTGTCTCGTGGTCTATGTCGTCTATATCCACTCCGCCCCTACATACTTCGGCATATTTGAACTCTCTTGTGTCTAGTATCTCAAATGTGATATTTTTCAACTTATTTGCTATGATACTGTAGCTATCTTTTTCGCCTATTAGCTCCATAAATTTGTCATTTACTAGCCCTGCGAGCAGTTGCCCTCGTGGTTTATCTACAAATATCTTGCTACGATCTTCCAACAACCTTGATAGCTCATCTGTAGTCATATCACCAAACAGATCTATAGATATATATATAGTTTTGCTTTTGTCTCTAGGTAGATATCGGCTAAGCTCCAGCACCGCCGAACCAGACAGCCCATATCTAGCAAACAGCAGATCACCATAGATAGTTTGTATGGCTATATCGTCCACGACTAAAGATACAGCGGTGTATATCTTGACACCAGCTAGCACAGGACAGTATATATTTTGTGATATAAGCCCCACCAAACTAGGGGTCGGCTCTATGATATTGTGCGATAAATTTCTAGCTATCTTGTAGCCTATATCTTTGCCTAAGCTGTGTGCCAAACTACCAGTAGCTAGCACGACTTTGTCAAACTTGTATGATACTAGTCTAGAAGTAGATAGAGTAAATAGACCATTTTTGTGTTTTATATTTTTGATAGTTGTGTCATATTTTATCTCTACACCCAACTTTTCTAGCTCAAAAAGTAGTAGCTCGACTACAGAGCTAGCTTGCAGACTTCTAGGATATAGTCTGTCTGGTTTTTTGTCTACTACGAGCTGTAGTCCTATAGAGTCAAAAAACTCTATAGTATCGTCCAGCCCAAACTTACCAAGCAGAGTTCTCACAAATTTTTCGTGGTTGTATTGTGCAGGTTCTAGCTTTTGGTTGGATATGTTGCATCTACCGTTGCCAGTAGCTAGTATCTTTTTGCCACATCTTTCATCTGCTTCAAACACTACTACATCTTTGCCAAGTCTGCTAGCGATTATGGCACATATCAGCCCACTAGCTCCGCCACCTATTATCGCTGTTTTCATATTTTTTTCTCCTTCAATGCTTCTGCTATAAGTTCTATAGGATTTTTAAATACTACACTATTTTCGCTTCGCCCCAAACTATCTGTGATCTGCATACTACATGCACTACACTCGGCACTGACTATATCTACTTTGGTGTTTAATATATTTTGTGCTTTTGTCCCGCCTATCTGTGTGGCATAACCATAGTTGGACGACTGCATAGTAACACCACCAAACCCACAGCACTGTGAGGCATCTTTCATCTCAGTTATATGATAGTTGTTTTTTAAAAGTTCTCGTGGCTCTTTATAAACATCTTGCATCTTTTTTGAGTGGCACGGATCGTGGTATGTTATGTTTGACTTGTCTATGTTTATATCGCTATTTTTTCGCAAAATATCTTTTAGCTTTGTGTTGTCATATAGCCATTTGGTAGCTATGTGAGTTTTGGTCGTAATCTTTTTGGCTCGCTTTGCCCAAGACGGCTGGTCGTGTAGATAATGCTCCCAGTCAAGTCGTATCATAGCACTACAAGTAGCCTCCGGCACTATGATAGCATCTATATCATCTATAAAGGCTTCAAAATATGTTATGTTTTGTTTGACAAGATAGTCCACTGTGTCAAAATCTCCAGTGAAATAAGCAGGAGCACCACAGCACAGCTGGTCTTTTGGTATCATCACATCTATGCTAAGTCGTTTGAGAATTTCCAGCAAACTTTTGCCTATATCTGTGTATGCATAGTTGCCCATGCAACCTATAAACACAGCTACTTTGACAGGGTTTGTAGCGGTCGAGTTTTGTATAAGTTCATCATGAGAGTTCAAAAACGACACACGACTAGCATATGGCACCGTCCTATCTTTTATCACCTGTAGTGGTAAGTTTAGGCGAAACTTCGCACCTCGTTTTTGCTCATCTATCTTTATGCCACATGTTTGAAACACATAGCCCAACCTAGCGACAAAATCCATCATCTTTCGGGTTCGCAGTAGATAAAAAAACAGTCGTTTATACCACGATAGACCAAACTTTTTTTTGATATCGTGTCTCACTTGCTCTATCATGATATCTGTAGGCAAGTTGTTTGGACAAACTTCCACACAAGAAGTGCACAAAAAGCAGCTCTCAAATATAGCTTTGCTGTTTTTGTCTAGCTTTAGCTGGTCTCTTTTATAAGCTCCTAACAAATCTATAAACCCACGAGGACTTTGTGCTTCATCGCCTGTAATACTAAATATGGGACATACTGCTTTACACTTGCCACATTTGATACAGTCATCGCTTATAGCAGTATAGTCAAACTTATTTGTAGATGACATTGTGCTCCTTTGGGCTTTTTGCAATATCAAAGATATTTTTATTTCTCATCATCATTTGAACTTGTGTCTAAAAAAAAATTTATGCTTTTTGAAAGCTCTTTTATATGTTCTTCAACAGACTCTATTATCACAAAATCATCCGTATCGCCACTTTCTATTTTCGCAAGAGTTATAAGGCATTGTTTTTCATCTATTTTGTCGCTTGACATATTAAACTCCTCATTTTTGATATTGTATCGTATTTATATAAAATTACCTCTACAGACACCATTTGCCTGTATCTATAAGTTTTTGTCCATTTGTCCAAAGTGGTGAATCTTTATCAAAATACTCCAACACAAAGCGAACATATCTGTCAAATGGATTTTGTATCTTTTCTAGCTCCAATCTCTTTGATAGACTCAACGAATTGTATGAAAACAGCACAGAAAACGGCACAGGGTAGTCCGTGCCAAAGATCAGCTTGTGGTGAATATGCTTTTGGTTTTTTGCTAGATCTTCTACGATTTTGGCACGAAACATAGTTATGATAGCAGATATATCTGCATAGACATTGTCATATTTTTCTAAGTATTGGACAGTTTTTTGATAGTCATCGCCAAACTTTGAGTTATCAAACGAAAAGTTATGAAAAAACTTTTTTATATCTTTTTGCATAAATATACTGACTCCAAAGTGTGCCAGCACTACCTTGCAGCCTGTTTCTATAGCTTGTCTAGCTACATCAACACTTGTATATAGAGGATTTGAACGCACCGCATACTCGCTACCTGTGTGGATGATGATAGGTATGTTGTGTGATTTTATCTTTTGAAAATATGGCAGATATTTTTTGTCATTTATATCTATATCCCAAAAATTTTGCAAAAACTTAGCACCTACGAAACCCATAGCCACATAGCGGTCTATGAGAGTCAAGGCATCGTGTCTGTTTGGATTGACCGAAAAAAACGGCACTATAGTTTCTGGATATTTCATATAAACTTTATACACATCTTCGTTTGTAGAGCAGACAGTTTTGTCTCGAAAAGTCTCCACACCGCTATCGTTTACCACACCATCTACAGGCAGTAGCACAGACCGCTTGATATATCTTGAGTTTGTTATGTTGTCTATATACGCTTTTTCATAAGCTTTGTAGCCATGTTTCAAAATCTCTTGCCTATCCACTCCTAGCTTTTTGGCAAACAAAGCTAGAGCTATCTTGTCAAATGGTCGTGAGAAATCAACCCCGCGACCTAGCAAATGTGTATGAAAATCTATCGTTTGCAT
>JAOZTH010000069.1 GCA_029939245.1 Arcobacteraceae bacterium | reverse complement strand
GATGTCTCACTCGTGCCTCGCTTGGGCGAACCAGTCCGCCCTTTGCTCCTAGCTCTGCATTTGCAACGAGTTTGCTCAACAATCAAAACTTAGCACTCGCTAGCAACTGGAAACCAGTATTCAGTCTCCAGCGAACTAGTCTCTACACAAAAGAGATATATGCCATCTGTGTGGCATCGCCCCTTCGTATCCTTGTCTTGATAATCTTGGTGTATCCACCTGGCTTTTCTTTGTAGTTGGTGGCTATCTCATTTACTAGCTTTTTGGTGCTTTCTTTGCATTGGAGTTTTGCAAATACTTGTCTGTGGGCATTTGGTGTGCCTACTCTTGCTTTGGTGACTAGTCGCTCTACATATCGCCGAAGCTCTTTGGCTTTTGGGACTGTAGTCTCTATCTTCTCATGCTCTATGAGTGATATGGTCAAATTTTCTAGCAATGCTTTTCTGTGCGATGCTGTCCTGCTTAGTTTTCTATATCCGTGCTTATGTCTCATTTTTAATCCTTTTTGCCTATGGTTTCTTCTATTTGTTTCCTCAATGTTGCCGATACTAGCTCATCTAGTGGCTTATCTATTGGATATCCTAGCTCTGTCATCTTGGCAGATAACTCATCCAATGATTTTTTGCCTAAGTTTTTGATATTTTCAACTTCTACATCACTCATAAGCACTATCTGTCCTACGTATTCAAGCCCTGCTTTTTCTAATGAGTTGTATCCTCTAGCAGATAACTCTAGCTCACTTATGTTTTGCATAAAAACTTTGGTGTCTATGGTTATGTCATCATTTTCTTTGATAGCCGTGATCTTGTCAAGATGAAATATCTTGTTAAACACCGACATCTGCTTGTTCATAGTCTCTACTGCTTTTTTCATGGCATCTACTGGTGATATTTGACCGTCTGTTTTGATAACAAAGTTAATCCTCTCAAAATTTGGATTGTCATCTACTAGCACTTTTTGTATATCATATACTACATTTTGCACAGGGGTGAAAAATGCATCAAGCGATATAAAGTCCTCTGCTACCATATCTTTGGTCTCTTCGCTGGGAGTATATGCTATGCCTTTTTGTATAACTAGCGTAAAATTTAGCTCACATTTGTCGTTGATAGTCGCCAGTGGCATATCAGCATTTACTACTTCTATATCTGCATTTTCTAGCTCTTTACCAGTGATCGATCCAGCCCTATCAAAGCTATAATCCACAGTTACTTCGTCTATGCTGTCATCTTTTATCTTAAATCGCAATGCTTTTAGATTTAAGATAAACAGTGCAGCATCTTCCACCATACCTTTGAGCGAGTCAAATTCGTGTGCTACATTTTCTATCTTGACAGCTATAGGCGCGAAACCCACTGAACTACTCATAAGTATTCGTCTTAGCGGGTGTGCTAGAGTTATTGCATGCCCACTTTCAAACGGATACACAGATATTTTTGCTTTGTTTTCATCTAACTCCTCTACTTCCACATATTCTGCGGTCATGAGAGAGTATCTATTTTTACTCATATTTATTTCCTTTATTTTGAGTATAGTTCTACTATAAGTCTCTCTTCTACTGGTATCTTTATCTCTTCCCTTTGTGGTACTCGAGAAAGTTTGCCAGATATTTTTGTGGCATCTACCTCTACCCAATCCACTATACCGGTCTGATTTGTCAGCTCCAAAGCACGAACTATCTGGACATTTGTTTTGTATTTTTCTTTTATAGTTATGGTCTGTCCTATCTTGACCTGAAATGACGGTATATCTACCTTTTTGCCATCTACTAGCACAAGTCCGTGTGATGTAAGCTGTCTAGCACTAGCTCGTGTAGTAGCAAAGCCCATACGATATACTATGTTGTCTAGTCTTGTCTCTATGAGAGATATGAGGTTTTCACCTGTGTTGCCGTCTTTTCTCGCTGCTTCTTTGAAGTAGCCTCTAAACTGCTTTTCCGATATACCATACATAAACTTCGCTTTTTGTTTCTCTTGAAGTTGTAAACCGTATTCTGAAAGTTTGCCTCGTTTTTGTCCATGCTGCCCTGGAGCATATGGTCGTTTTTCCAAAGCGGATTTACCGCTTAGTCTTCTTTCGCCTTTGAGTCCTAAGTCTGCATTTAGTCGTCTTTCTAGTCTCTCTACTGGTCCTGTCCATCTTGCCATATTTGCTCCTTATACTCTTCTTCGTTTTGGTGGTCTACACCCGTTGTGTGGCATAGATGTTACATCTTTGAACCACTTTACATTGATACCTTCTATAGCTCCTACAGCCTTGACTGCTGTATCTCTACCAGAGCCTGGACCTTGTATCTTGATACCTACATTTCGTATGCCGTGCTCTTTTGCTTTGGCTATAGCATCTTCTACTGCTGCTGTCGCTGCAAATGGTGTGGACTTTTTGCTTCCTCTGAAGCTCAAGTTTCCAGCACTACTCCATGCAATTGCGTTGCCGCTGTTGTCTGTGACAGTGACCATAGTGTTGTTAAATGTAGCTGCTATGTGGACTATGCCATCGGCTATATTTTTCTTGGGCGCTTTTTTCTTTGTTATTTTTCTTTTTGCCATCTTTTATCCTTATTTTGCAGCCGCACCGACTGTCTTTTTCTTGCCTTTTTTGGTTCTAGCATTTGTCTTGGTTTTTTGACCACGACATGGTAGTCCTGCTCTGTGTCGTAAGCCTCTATATGATCCCAGATCCATGAGAGTCTTTATATTCATAGCGGTTTGTTTTCGCAAATCACCCTCTACCATATAATTTTTCTCTATCTCGTTTCGTATAGATGCTGTCTCTTCGGCAGTTAGTTCGCTAGCTCGTTTGTTTGGGTCTATGCCTGTGGCTTTTAGTATCAACCGTGAGCTATGAAGCCCTATACCAAATATATATGTCAAAGCATATTCTAGTCTCTTTTTGTTGGGCAGATCCGTCCCTGCAATTCTTGCCATATTTTATCCTTGTCTCTGTTTGTGTTTTTTGGTCTCGCAGATTACTCTGACTACACCTTTCCGCTTGATGATCTTGCATTTACCGCACATCTTTTTCACTGAAGCTCTCACTTTCATATCTCTGTCCTTTTGTTTTTTTCATCTCAATAGGCAGTATCTCTACGACCAACTCTTTATAGTTGCTATCAAGCGACTACAAAAACTTCTTTTATGTTTGAGAATGAACTAGTATTTTATCTAAACTAGCTGAATCAAACTCACAAAACGATATAATTTGACAAATTTACATATTTTGTGTCTATTTTTATAATTTTATGATAAAATCCACAAATATGATAAAACGAATAAAAACCAGAAAGCTACACATAGGCGATGTGCCTATAGGTGGCGACAGCCCTATATCAGTGCAAAGTATGACCTGGACAAAGACCACGGATATACCCGGCACCATAGCACAGATACGACTGCTACACTTTAGCGGTGCTGATATAGTGCGAGTAGCCGTGCCAGATATGCCTAGTGCTGTGGCTTTGAGAGAAATATGTAGCCAAACTTCTATGCCTATAGTTGCCGATATTCACTTCAACTATCGTCTAGCTTTAGAGGTAGCTCCATATGTGCAAGCTGTGCGGTTTAACCCTGGAAACATAGGCGACAAAAACAAGATCAAGCTCATAATCGACAGATGCAAAGAGTTTAAAATACCTGTGAGAGTGGGGGTGAACTGTGGTTCGCTTGAGTCAAAGTTTGAGGACAAATATGGACAAACTGCCAAAGGTATGATACAGTCTGCTTTGTACAATATCAAATACCTAGAAGACCTAGATTTTCGAGATATAAAAGTAAGCCTCAAAGCCAGTGATGTCCAGCGGACTGTGGAGGCTTACAGGGGACTTCGACCGCTTGTGGATTATGCTTTTCACATAGGTGTCACGGAAGCTGGCACCCGTTTTCATAGCACTGTGAAGTCATCTATAGCTTTGGGTAGTTTGCTACTAGATGGTATAGGCGATACTATGAGAGTCTCTATGACAGGAGAGCTAGAAGAGGAGATAAAAGTAGCCAAAGCTATATTAAAAGACAGCGGTATAGTCAAAGATGGTGTAAATATAATATCATGCCCTACTTGTGGCAGACTTGAGGCTGACCTAGTATCGGCAGTAGCACAAGTAGAACATGCCACCAAAGATATCAAGACACCGCTAGATATTTCTGTCATGGGTTGTGTAGTCAATGCCCTAGGCGAAGCGAAGTCGGCAGATGTGGCTATAGCATACGGCAAGGGCAGTGGACTTATCATCAAAAAAGGTGAGATAGTAGCAAAGCTACCGACAAAAGAACTTCTACCACGACTACTAGTGGAGATAGACAAGTTAAAGGATGACAATTATGATACTGCTTGATGGCACAACACTTGCAAACGAGATAAAACAAAATATCAAAACACAGACAGAGATTTTGAAAAAGCACGATATTACTCCGGGTTTAGCGGTCATAATAGTAGGCGATGATATAGCGAGTCAAACCTATGTAGATATGAAAAGTCGTGCATGTGATATGGTGGGTATATACTCTATAATACACAAGATGCCCTCAAATATCAACGAACAAAAGATAGTAGATACGATCAAGATGATGAACGACAACGACAACATAGACGGGATATTGGTGCAACTTCCACTTCCTGCCAATATAGATGAAAACAAGATTATACAAGCGATAAATCCACAAAAAGATGTAGATGGTTTTCATCCGTTTAACATAGGCTCTATCAGCTTAAACACAGATGGCTACATACCAGCTACTCCTTATGGTGTGATAAAATTGCTAAAAAAATACAATATAAAGCTAAAAGGACAAAATGTCTGTATAGTAGGAGCATCGAACATAGTAGGCAAACCACTTATGTCGCTATTTGTAAACGAATATGCCACAGTAGAGATATGCCACATACATACCAAAGACCTAAAAACTCACACGATAGATGCCGATATAGTATGTGTAGCAGTAGGCAAGATAGGGCTGATAACCGCCGATATGATAAAAGATGGTGCCGTAGTAGTGGATATAGGTATAAACAAAGATAGCGATGGTCGTCTCACTGGCGATGTGGATTTCGAAGCAGTATCAAAAAAATGCTCCTATATATCGCCAGTTCCGGGTGGAGTTGGTCCTATGACTATAGCTATGCTTTTGGAAAATACGATAAAATCAGCAAAAAAAAGGAAAACAGATGGATAAATTGAGATGGCTATATGATTGGTCAAGTAGTTGGACAGGCACGGTCGTCATAGTATTGATGATAATATTTTTTGTAGCACAAGCTTTTGTGATACCTAGTGGTAGTATGAAAAACACCATGCTAGTAGGCGATATGTTGTTTGTCAAAAAGTTTAGCTATGGAGTGCCGACTCCTACTATACCGTGGGTAGAACAAAAAGTTTTGCCAGACTTTGATGGAGACGGACACTTGATAGATGGACCTAGACCCCAAAGAGGCGATATAGTAGTGTTTCGTTATCCACATGAACCCAAAGTGCATTATGTCAAACGATGTGTAGCGACAGGTGGCGATATACTGTTTGTCAAAGACAAAAAGCTACACCTACACCCAAAAGAGGGCAACAGCTATGTAGCGAAAAAGTTCAAAAATTTTGAGAAGATCACCATAGATGAGAAACTTTTTGTCGTAGCTCCATATGAAAAAAGATTCAAAGGTATACACCACGACAAAAGTATAACTACTTTAAATTCGCCACATACAGAGCTGTTTGAAACACCTATTATACAGGTGCCAGATGACAACTTTTTCATGATGGGAGACAACAGAGACCACAGCAACGACAGTAGATTTTGGGGGACTGTGCCATACAAACACATAGTCGGCAAGCCTTGGTTTGTATATTTTTCATGGGATATAAACAAACAGATACGATGGAACAGAATGTTTAAGTTTATAGACACTATAGAAAACGATGTAGCAAAGGCCACAGAACATGAAAAAGGAATATATTGAAAAAATTTTTCATAGGAGTGGATCATGCAGGTATAGTGCTTAAAGATTTTGTCATAAACTATCTAGTAGATCTAGGTTATGAGGTAGAGGACTTGGGTTGTTTTGATGATAGTAGGGTTGATTTCCCCATATATGCCAAAAAGGTAGCATCTGCTGTATCTCAAAATCCAGACTCAAACGGTGTGTTGATATGTGGCACAGGTATAGGTATGAGTATCGCTGCAAACAAGATCACAAACATAAGAGCCGCACTGTGCCACAACGAACCCAGTGCCAGGTTTGCCAGACAACACAACGATGCAAATGTGCTATGTATGGGTGCTCGTATCAGTGGAGAGGCTATGGTGGAGTCTATATTGTCCTCATGGTTGAGATACGAATTTGAGGGCGGACGACACTTAAATAGAGTCAAACTCATGGACGATATGTGCTGACGATAGACGACAAAAATATATCTATAGAAGAGATACAAAAAGCAAAGCAGATAGAGATATCTAGCGACTGGCAGTTTGTAGCCAAGATAGACAAAGCCCACAACTTTATGATAGATAGCATAAAAGATGGCAAACCGATATATGGTATCACGACAGGCTATGGCGACAGTGGCAAAAACTATGTCAGCTACGAAGATGCCAAAAAACTTCAGACAAATCTGTATCGTTTTCACGGCTGTGGTATAGGGACAAATCTATCATATAAGGTCAGCAAATATGCTGTCATCATGCGGACAATATCGCTATGCAAAGCTAGGTCAGGTGTCTCTATGGAGCTACTACGGCGACTACAGATGCTAGTAGAAAAAGATATCATCCCAGTGATACCATCGCAAGGAAGTGTAGGAGCTAGTGGTGATCTAACTCCGCTTTCATACATAGCGGCCGTGATAGCAGGCGAGAGAGAAGTATATTATCAAGAGAATATATTGCCTACAGAAAAAGTGTATGAAAAGTTAAAGATAAAACCATACATATTTGAACCCAAAGAAGCACTAGCTATCATGAATGGCACGACTATCATGAGTGCTATCGCTTTAGATGCTTTGGAGAAGTTTGAGATTATATTGGACTCAACGGAGAGTTTCGTAGCTGGTATGTTTGAAGTGCTACTAGCAGACGATACTCCTGTGAGTGATTTCGTGCACAATAGCAAACCATTTGTAGGACAAGTCCGCTGTGCTAAAAATATCAAAGACAAAATAAAAGGCTCGAAACTCACACATGGACGAGATGACCGATACGATAAATTTTTCACCGACAACCATCTAAACATACAAGACACATATAGTATGCGGTGTGCTCCACAAGTGCTAGGAGTGATACGAGACAACTTGACTATATCCAAAAACTGGATACAAACAGAGATAAACAGTGTAAATGACAATCCACTCATAGATGGAGAAAACGAGATCATCTATACATCTGGCAACTTTTTTGGTGGTTATGTGGCACATGCTATGGATACACTCAAGATATGTGCGGCAAACCTAGCCGACCTACTAGACAAAGAGTTTGCCCTGCTTGTAGACCATAAGTTCAACCGTGGATTGGGCGAAAATCTCAAGCTAACGACAGAGCCGTATTTTCACGGCTTCAAGGCTATGCAGATAAGTTTAAGCTCTCTTAGTGCCGATGTTATCAAAAACACCACGGCAGCTTCCATACACTCACGACCCACAGAGTCGCTCAACCAAGACAAAGTATCTATGGGCACAACAGCCGCACTTGATTTTGCAAAGATGATGCCGGAGCTATATCATATGTTGTCTATAGCATTTTTGGGCTTAGCTCAGGCGGTGGATATACGAGGAGCGGACAAAGTATCGCCACATCTAGCAAATATATATAAGCAGACGAGACAGACAGTGGAGCCACTGTATGAAGATAGGCGGATGGATATAGATATACAAAAGATATACAAAAAGGTCCAAGATGGCACATACTCTTAAAAAAGTTTTAGTCGTAGGGGCTACAGGAGATATAGGTGCACAAGTAGCCAAGCTGTTTGCTAGTAGAGGGTATTTTGTATATATCCACTACCACACAAACCACACAAAAGCCAAAAAGTTGCTAGCCGAGATAAAAAACGGCGAGTTGATACAGTTTGATATGACAGACAAAACCGCTATCAAAAATTCACTAGAAAATCTAAGTGTAGATATACTGATAAACAGTAGCGGTATCACTAGAGACAACTTGCTGTTTTTTATGACAGATGAGCAGTGGAGCGATGTCATAGATACCAACCTTGGTGGCAACTACTTTGTGACCAAAGCGATAGCTACAAATATGATCAAACAAAAAAGCGGAACTATAGTAAATATAGCTTCTATCAGTGGTATTTGTGGCAATACAGGACAGGCAAACTATAGTGCTAGCAAGGGTGGCATAATAGCACTGACGAAGACATTGAGCCTAGAGTTAGCCAGATACAATATCCGAGTAAATGCAGTAGCTCCGGGGGTCATAAACTCCTCTATGTCGGCAGAGATACCCAACCAAAAAAGCCTAATATCTCATATACCTATGGGACGATTTGGCGAGCCAGCAGAAGTAGCAGTGGCTACATATTTTATGGCAGTAGAGGCTACTTATACCACAGGACAAGTTTTGAATATATGTGGCGGTATGTGTAGAGGCTAGCAGAGTACACGATAGTCCAGACTTTTGCAAAATTCCAAAGACAATTAACCTATCCGGAACCCCGGAGTGGTTAATGTTGAATGTTTAATTTTAAATTTTGAATGCTGGTAACCTATTCGGAACCCCGGACTGGTTAATGTTGAATTTTAAATTTTAAATGCTGGCAACCTATTCGGAACCCCTGGCTTGCCTGGGGCCAATCATGCAAATCACTTCAAACATAAAACAACACAACCAAACATTTAAACTACTGCAACTTAACACTTAACACTTAAAACTTAAAACTACTTTTCACAGAAA
>JAOZTH010000068.1 GCA_029939245.1 Arcobacteraceae bacterium | reverse complement strand
GATTATATTCTGTATGTTGACAGAAAGCCAGTAGGTGTGATAGAAGCCAAAAGAGAAGAAGAGGGACTGGCTATTTTTTACAATCAACCATACAATCGTAGAGATATTACATTTAAGATGATGAAAGATATACTTGATAAGCTAAAGATGGACAAGCCTATGCTAGCTCCCAAATATGTATAGGAAGCATAATTTATGAATTATAAATTGCAAAACAAAGACTATCTAAAAACGTTAATTTCTTTAAAAGAGAGAATTTTGCAAGCACAATATAAAAGTTATAGTGCAGTAAATTCTGAAATGATTTTGGTGTATTTGGATATTGGAAAAACAATATCTAAAAAAACCAAAACAGGCTGGGGAACATCAGTGATAAAACAGCTTTCAACAGATTTGCAGTCAGAGTTTGTAGGGGTTAAAGGTTTTTCGGAAAGAAACCTACGATTGATGCGTTTTGTGTACGAAGAGATTGTAGGCAATCAAATTTGGCAACAAGCTGTTGCCAAATTGCACTGGGGTCATACTGTGATGATTTTCAGTAAAATAAAAGACAAAACTCAAAGAGAGTTTTATCTAATAAAAACAAAAGAAGAGGCTTGGAGCAGAAGTATTCTTGAAGAGAAAATCAAGATTGATTTGTACTCTCAACATAATAAATTTCAAAATAATTTTGACAAAGCACTTTCGCCACAAACTGTGGCAAAATATACAATGCAGTTTAAAGATGAATACGATTTGTCATTTTTAAACCTGTCAGACCATCACAGCGAAAAACAGCTAGAAAATGCTATCGTCAGTAATATTACAAAAATGCTGGGACAATTTGGAGCCGATTTTGCCTTTATGGGACAGCAATTTTGTTTGGAACTTGATGATAAAGAATATTTTATTGATTTGCTTTTCTATCACAGAAAGCTAAAATCTATGATAGCCATAGAATTAAAAGTAAATGAATTTAAACCTGAATACTCTCAGCAACTAAACTGGTATCTGCACCTTTTGGACAAGACTATAAAATACCCTGAAGACAAACCAAGTATTGGTATACTTTTGTGTAAAACAAAAAGCGATATTATAGTAGAATATGCTCTCGAAATAGTAAATAAACCGATAGGCGTAGCAACTTACAGTTATTTGGAACTACCAAAAGAGATTGCCGAAAGTTTGCCAAGCGATGAAGAGTTTAAAAGAATCTTTGATGGAAAATAGTGAATCATGAATGATAAAAATATAAATAATTATATTATAGACAATCCACAAAAGTGGGCAGATGATAAATTTAACACAGAAAATAAAAGCAAACATTTATGAACGACAAATCGCAAACTATAAATGAAGATTGGAATAAAATATTGTATAAAGATGCAGTCTATAAAATTTCTACAACTAAGCAAAAAGATAAAAGTAGAGAAGTTAGCAAAAGAGCAAAAGAGAAATAAAACCAAAAAGAGAAAAAGGAAATAAGATGGACATATCAAAATACAATCCAAACACAGAGTTTTTGCTTTATAAGACACCAAATGGCGATGTAAAAGTAGATGTGTTGTTGCAAAACGAAACTATATGGATGCCACAAAAAAAGATAGCAGAGCTTTTTGATGTAAATGTCCCTGCTATATCAAAGCATCTGAAAAATATTTTTGAGGCTGGAGAATTGATAGAAAAAGTGGTTGTTTCCAATTTGGAAATACCCACTAAGCACGGTGCTATCATAGGAAAAATACAAAAGATAAAAACAAGATTTTACAATCTTGACGCTATCGTAGCAGTTGGCTACCGTGTAAACTCAAAACGAGCAACTCAATTTAGAATATGGGCAACTACGGTTTTGAAAGAGTTTATCATCAAAGGTTATACGATGGATGTAGAGCGTCTTAAAAACCCACGACCAATTTTTGGACAAGATTATTTTAAAGAGCAACTCGAAAAGATCCGCGATATCCGCAGTAGTGAGAGGCGACTGTATCAACAAATCACAGATATTTATGCAGAGTGTAGTGTTGATTATGAATACAGTTCACAAACGACAAAAGAGTTTTTTGCTACAGTTCAAAACAAATTGCACTGGGCGATTACCAAGCAAACAGCAGCCGAGATTGTCATAGATAGAGCCGACCACCAAAAACAAAAAATGGGACTAGCTACTTGGAAAAATTCTCCAGATGGTAAAATACGAAAATCTGATGTCTCAATAGCAAAAAATTATTTGCTGAAAAAAGAACTAAAACCACTAAACCGTATTGTCACGATGTATCTTGACCATGCTGAACATCAAGCAGAAAAAGGTATTGTGATGACTATGAAAGATTGGGTGAAAAAATTAGATGCTTTTTTGCAGTTCAACGAAGAAGAGATTTTGCACAATTTTGGAAAAGTGACAGCCAAAATCGCCAAAGAGTTTGCAGAAACCGAATATGAAAAATACAAACTAGTTCAAGACAGGCTTTTTGAAAGCGATTTTGACAAAGAGATAAAGATATTTTTAAAAGGAAAAATAGTATGACAGAAAACACAATCATATCAAAAGTGTGGAATTTTGCCAGTGTGCTACTAGACGGCAGATGAGATCGTAGAAAATATCGAAGCTGGGTTGAGTAGTTTTAGAAAAATAGCAGATACAATAAATACGGACTAGACTCCAAGTCGTTCATCTAGTCCGTACATGATGTTTGCATTGACCACGGCTTGGCTACTTGCCCCACGGGATAGATTGTCTATGCTAGTGTTTATAAACAGGTTTTGACCTTTTGTAGCTACAAAAATATCACAAAAGTTTGTGTGTGATGTCTCTTTGATAGTAGGTGGGCTGGTTCGTATCCTTATAAATCTGTCTGCTTTATAATACTCTTTTAAAATTTTGTTTGGGTCTATGGTTTGGTCTAGTTGGACATATATCGATGTGAGCATACCACGAGACACTGGCAAAATATGTGGCACGAAGTTTATATCCCAGCTTTGCTGTGTGAGGTTTTTAAGTATATACGTTATCTCGTAGCTGTGTCTGTGGGCTAGTGGATTATAAGCGAAGCTGTTTTCTTGGATATGCATATACGATGTTGTGGCGTTTAGCTTTTTGCCAGCTCCGCTGACTCCACTTTTGGCATCTATAAACACAGGTGTGTTTGGCTTGATATATGGCACAAACGGCATAAGCCCCAGTAGTGAAGCGGTTGGATAGCATCCGGGATTTGCCACTAGCGATGTGGCGGCTATATCTTTGCTATAAAACTCCGGCAAACCATATGTAGCATATGGCAAGTTTGTTTGGTCTGTATGTGGACAATAGGCAGTCTCGTATGTAGCCACATCTAGCCTATAGTCCGCACTTAGATCGACTATTTTGAGACCTTTTTGCAAAAGTTTCGGCACTATACTCATAGCAGTTTGATGTGGCACGGCTAAAAATACAAGCTGGGATTTGTCTGCTATATCCTCTATACTGGTTTTTGATACCGCCATATCTAGCACTCCATGTAGCTCGGGGTGTATCTGTGCTAGGCTTTGTCCGCCTGTGCTGTTTGATACATAGTTTATATGAAATTTGTTATGATGTAGAAGTATCCGCACTAGCTCAAGTCCAGTGAAACCACTCACTCCTACTATGGCTACATTTATCATATTTAGCACCTACTTTCGCAACTATCTATGTTGCAAGTATTGTCTGGAGTTGTTTTGACCGCAAGATACCGCAAGACAAATAAAAATAGCAAAACACCACTAAATATAAGTATCTGAAAGTTGGTGCTAGAGTTCAAAAGTGCATCTAGGCTGTCTATGTTTTCTTTGTTTATCTTGACTACATTGACTATAAATTCTCGTAAAGTTAGCACGATAAAGGCATCTATGAGCTGTCTTAGCTGGACCTTTTTTTCTTGGATAAAGTTGGATACGGCTTTGACTATCTCTACTAGTATGATAAAATACAAAAGATATATGATGATAGATATGAGACTGTCTGTCGCTATCGCTATGACAAATAAAAAAACAGCGACTATTAGCTCTATATTTTTCAAAAATGTTTGCTGGAATTGTTTCATAATAGACTATTTTATCCAAATTTTATAAATTTTGCTATAAAATTAAGATAAATACGATAAAATAGTGCAAAATAGGTGTTGAATATATATTTTTATATTGAATACCTCTTTTTAGACCCGGACAATATCACTTAAAGAGACTGCCCCAGGGTGGGAACACAGCAAGGCGACTTTTCTTGATGTGTGTTTGGGTATCTGGAAAGGGGAACTTATCTTACAATTTTATAACCATATTGCCAAAGCAAAGATCCCTTTCGTGCCACAAGTAGCCAGCAAGGCGACTATATATGTGTGTGGACCTACTGTATATGACTGGACTCATCTGGGGCATTGTCGTAGTGCTGTAGTATTTGATCTACTTCATAGGGTTTTAAGCCTCTCTGGCTACGATGTAACTATAGCCAAAAACTTCACAGACATAGACGACAAGATACTAGCTAAACTCAAAACAACAGACCAAACTTTGGAACAACTAACCTCATACTATATAGAGTGCTACAAACACGATATGAAACTGCTAAATATATTGCCAAATACCATAGAGCCAAAAGCCACAGACAATATATCTGCCATGATAGATATGATAAGTAAAATGCTACAAAACTCACAAGCTTATAGTCTGCCAGATGGCATATATTTTGACACCTCTACAGACAAAGACTACGGCTGTATCAGTGGCAAGAGCACAGATACAAACGACCAGCAAAGAGTAGCTCACCACAAAGACAAAAAGGACCAAAAAGATTTCGCTCTGTGGAAGTTTAGCGACACTGGCATATATTATCCTGCCCCATTTGGTAGTGGCAGACCTGGTTGGCATACAGAGTGTAGTGCTATGATAGACAAGTATCTAGCGGACAAAAGTTTGCCATATGCGGTAGATATACACGGAGGTGGAGCGGATCTAAAGTTTCCACACCACGAAAACGAAGCCACACAGACGAGAGTTTGCCACTGTCAAGAGCTAGCAAAATACTGGATACACAACGGTTTTGTAAATATAGACGGCACAAAGATGAGCAAATCACTTGGCAACAGCTTTTATCTCAAAGATATTTTGCAAAAACACCAAGGCGAAGTGGTGCGGTATTATATGCTATGCACCAACTATGCGACCGACTTTAACTTCAGCGAAAGTGGGCTAATCTCTAGCAAAAAACGGCTTGATAGATTGTATCGCCTCAAAAAGCTCATATATGGCACTATGCCAGATGATATAGAAGTGATACAAGATATCAAAAACTCACTTGACGATGATATGAACAGCTCCAAAGCACTAGTCGCAGTAGATGATATGATAGCCGATAGTTTCGAAAAGCTTCAAAAAAACCCAAAAGAGAAACAACTCAAAAAACTCACAGCAAACAGACTTAAATTTATAGAAAAAATACTAGGCATAGGTTATCAAGACCCATATATATATTTTCAATACGGTGTAGACGATAAGCTCATAACACAGATAAACAGTCTCATAGCAGATAGAGACGAAGCGAAAATATCAAAAGACTACACAAAAGCAGACAGCATACGAGAGACACTAACAAAGCTAAACATAGATATCATGGACACAAGCAACGGCACAGTATGGGAAAGGCGACTATGAACGAAACTTTATATCAACAAACACAAACAAACTTCGAAAATATCTTTAGCAACAATTGGTCGCCAAAGCAGACCAGAGAGTATCTAGTAGAGTTATACAAACGAGGCGAAACAGGCGAACAGATAGCAGTAGCCTCTCGTGTGATGACCCAGCATAGTATCAAGCTACCTATAGCACAAGAGCTACAAAACCAGATCATAGACAACTGTGGCACAGGAGGCGATGGCAGTGATAGCTTCAATATCTCTACTACTGTCTCTATTTTGTTGAGTGCTTGTGGTTGCTTTGTCGCCAAACACGGCAACAAAAGTATCACAAGCCAAAGCGGAAGTGCCGATATGTTAGAAGCTCTAGGGGTAAATCTAAACCTAAATATCCAAGACCAAGCAGATATGCTAGGAGACACTGGCTTTGTGTTTATGTTTGCCCTACATCATCACCCGGCCATGAAACATATCATGCCAGTGCGACACAGTATAGACCATAGAACTATATTTAACATACTAGGACCACTGACTAACCCAGCAGGAGCAAAAAAACATCTCATAGGAGTATTTGACAAACGATTTATACAAAATATGACAAAGGCTTTGATGCTAAACCAAAGCAGTAGTGCTATAGTAGTGTCGTCAAAAGACGGCTTAGATGAGGTCTCTATAAGTGATATTACCTATGCATGTAGGCTAAAAGATGGTCAAATAGACGACTTCACTATAGACCCGCTGAAAGCAGGGCTGAAGCTATACGACAAAGCAGATATAAAAGGCGGAACCCCCCAAGACAATGCGACTATCACCAAAGATATACTAGCAGAAAAACTACACGGAGCCAAACGGGATATAGTGCTACTAAACACAGCCGTAGCTTTAGTAGCCGATGGCAAAGCGGACAACATAAAACACGGCATAAGCATAGCACAGACAAATATCGCCAACCGCAAAGCTATGCAAAAACTGGAGCAGATAATAGATGTCTCAAATAGTTTTTGAAAAAATTGTAGGTCTAAACAAACTAGACATAGTAGCCAAAAAGCTAGCCGACACGATAGGTAAAAAAAATATAATTGTCCTACTGATAGGCGAAGTAGCCACAGGCAAGACTACTTTGGTGCAACAATACCTCAAGGCTATAGGCATAAATGACAAGGCTACTAGTCCTACATTTAGCCTACAAAATATCTATGATGGAGGTATATATCACTACGATATATACAATGCAACACTTGAAAAGTTTGTAGAGCTTGGGCTGTTTTTTGAGCTTGACAAACCAGGAGTTCATCTAGTAGAGTGGGGCAATGATAGTATGAAAAAAATGCTACAGTTATATGGATTTGCCTATATCACTGTCCATATCAAAAAACACAAAGACAGAAGGAGATACAAAATATGCACAAGTTAAAAGCACAAAATCTAACCAAAAGTATAAAAGGTCACGACATACTCCAAGGTATATCACTAGAGGTCGCCAGTGGCGAAGTAGTAGGACTACTAGGACCAAACGGAGCTGGCAAGACTACTACATTTTATTGTGTGTGTGGGTTGGTGCCACCTACTAGTGGCGAAGTGTTTTTCGATGACACAGATATCACGAGCCTACCACTACACAAGCGAGCCTTGATAGGGGTGGGGTATCTACCACAAGAGTCCTCTATATTTAAAGACCTCACAGTAGAAGAAAACCTACTACTAGCAGCGGAAATATCTATCAAAGACAGGTCAAGACGACAAGACAAGATAGAAGAACTGCTAGGACTGTTTGACATAGAACCGATACGAAAACGAAAGGGAGTCAGCCTAAGCGGTGGCGAGAGACGCCGAGTGGAGATAGCACGCTCACTTGTGCCAAACCCAAAGTTTCTGCTACTTGATGAGCCGTTTGCCGGAGTAGATCCTATAGCGGTCAAAGATATACAGCAGGTGATATCACAGCTAGTCAAGATAGATATAGGAGTGTTGATAACCGACCACAATGTGCGAGAGACTTTGCAGATATGTGATAGAGCCTATGTCATAAAAGCTGGCGAACTACTAGCTAGTGGCACAGCAGATGAGATACGAAAAGATGACAAAGTGAGAGAAAATTATCTAGGAGAGGACTTTGTATTTTAGAGTTGTTTTGGGTCTGTTTGTCGTAGTTAGTTTCGTGTTTGCTATAGATACACAGCGGCTAAACCACACGATACAGACTACACCAAACACGTATAAACTAGAGGCGATATCGGCATATTTTGTAGGTTTGCCGTATGGTTATTCGCCTTTGGGAGAGGGTAGGGGAGTTGATAGCGATCCTAGATTTAGGCTAGATAGATTTGACTGCACTACATTTGTAGAGACTATGACGGCATTGAGTTTGTCGCCAAATATCACAAAAGCCAAGCAACGACTGGACTATATACGATACGATGGCAAAGTTGGGTTTGGACATAGGCGACACTTGCCAGCACTTATGTGGAAAGCACAGCTAGTAGATGTGGGAGTCTATGTGGATATCACCAAAGATATCAAAGACCACGAAACTATCACAAAAAAACCAAACCCAAAACTACTACCAAAAGATATGAGATACTTAGCAAAAGATTTGCAAAAAAGTTACGTTATAGACTATATACCACTACACAAAATAGCAAAAAACATAGAGTATATACCCAGTGGTGTGGTGGTAAATGTGGTTAGAGAAGATAGGGCAGATAAGTTTCTAGTCATCACTCATCAGATGTTGCTGTTTAAAACTCACGGCAAAATATATTTCAGGCACGCAAGTAACTATCGCAAACCAAAAGTAGTAGACGAGTCGCTTGGATCTTTTGTGTCTCGTGTGTCAAAATATAAGTGGAGGGTAGCAGGTATAAACATACTGAAGATAAATTTTGACAATGAGCCCACACAGCGGAGAAAAGAAACAGAGTGAATATTTGCTGTGATTTAAAACCCTAAAGGAACCCCGGACTGGTTAATGTTTAATTTTGAATTTTAAATGTTGACAACCTATTCGGAACCAAACATAGAGCAAACCACAACTTTGGACCATATCCAGTTTGTCGTCTATTCAACGATCTGCCCTAAACAAGTTTAGGGTTCCAAAAGTCAGTCAATATTTGCCGAAAATTCAAAGTCAATCAATCTTTTCTTATATTTAAAACCTCTTTATAAACTTCTTGAACCCTATAATGAGCATGTTCTGTGTCATTTGATATTTTAGATATATCTTGTGTCTGTTTAGCTTCATCTTTTATATCTACAGTTATGTTGTTTGATATAGCCGTGTTTG
>JAOZTH010000067.1 GCA_029939245.1 Arcobacteraceae bacterium | reverse complement strand
AAGTTTTAATAGAACATATTTTGCAATTGAAAACAAATAAATACAAGCTCCTGTCTCTAGCCTCCAGCTATCCACCACCCACAAACTCCAAAAACTCTAATTTGTCGCCATCTTTTAGTCTATATGTGTTCCATAAATCTTTTTTGACTATATTCATATTGACAGCTACTGCCATGATCTCGCTATGTATAGACAAGCTAGTCAATATCGTAGCTATATTCTCGTCTGGACGGCACTTTTTTTTCTCGCCGTTTATGATTATTTGCATATTTTTGCCTTTTATTTTTATTATTATACTAAAATAAGTTTAAAACGATACAATAACATATGAAAAATAAAAACAATACTACTATATGTCTATCAACAGACAAAACATTTACACACCCAAAGCTACAAAAGGCGGTGCTGTAGATGTTTTTGTCCTACAGAGACCCACTGTTTGGCATACTTGAGTTTTTTGTCCTAGTGTTTGCTATAGCAAGTTTATCACATATTTACAATCTATACAAACACAAAAAAAACCAAAGAGAATACGCCAAACTACTTCGAAGGTTTAAGCTAAACAGGTTAAAAGAGGAGGACTATATACACCTATATCAGACTTACAATCTACCGTTTGAGTCTATATTGTTGCTCGCAACTTCGTTTGTCCGAAACGGCAACACAAACAAGGCTATCAGTGTATATCTGTCGCTTTTGGATATAGTGTCGATACAGCTACAAAAGGAGCAACTACTAGAGCTACTGGGCGATGCATATCTAAAAACAGGTATGCTCCAAAGAGCTAGAGAGATATATCTCAAGGTGCTGAAGTTTTCACCTAGAAATGTAGTAGCATTGAATAGTCTGTTTGTAATATATGAAAAGTTGTATATGTATGAGAAGATTTTGGAGATATTGGATGTATTTGAAGCTATGGAATATGACAAAAGTTTCGATAGGTTGTATATAAAGACCTTGCGAGCCATAGCCAATCCCACAAACAGCCCACAAACTACACAAGATATTTTAGTAGAGATATTAAGCTCAAACAGCAAGCTAACTAGACCCATAGCTATAAAATTGCTCAGTATCGATACGGCGGTGTTTTGGAACTATTTTCATCTATACGATATAGAAAGTATCATAGATATATTGTGGCAGATAGACAAGACAAACATAGATATGGCGACTATAGAAAAGCACAGTTTTCTAGCGGAGTTATATACCGCCAAAGGCTATATCACAATGGCAAAAAGCAGTGAAAACTTCCATCTAAATATAGTTATAAATCTAGTCCAAAATGAAAACAACACAGCAACTATAGGCTTCAAATACAGTTGTCAAAAATGCAAAAAAGTCTTGCCACTAGCACAAAACAGATGCCCCGTGTGTCATGATGTGCTAAGCCTTAAGCCAATATTGGGTATAATACGACAAAAAAAGGACACAAATGATAGTTTGTTGTAAGGATTAACATCAAAAAGATACAGATATATACAGATGGCAGTAGTCTAGGAAACCCTGGTAGTGGTGGTTGGGCGGCTATACTTGAGTATGGCGACACCACTAGAGAACTCCAAGGCTCACAGGCAGATGCTACAAACAATCAGATGGAACTACTAGCAGTCATAGAGGCAGTGAAGTTGCTCAAGGAGCCATGTGATGTGGTGTTGCATAGTGATTCGTCATATGTGGTCAATGCTATAAACAGTTGGCTAGATGGTTGGCAAAAAAAGGGCTGGATAAATTCTGCAAAAAAGCCAGTGAAAAACAAACAGATGTGGCTGGACTATCTCGATATATCACACAAACACGATATGACGGCGGTCTGGGTAAAAGCACACAACGGACACGAACAAAACGAACGATGCGACTATCTAGCTAGAGAAGAAGCGACAAAATTGCAAGAGAAAAAAGGATAAAAATATGAAAGAATTTGAAGAACTAGAAAAAACTATAAACTATAGTTTCAAAGACAAAGCACTGCTAAGCAAAGCACTCACACACAAAAGTTACAAAAAACCATACAGCAACGAAAGGCTGGAGTTTTTGGGTGATGCGGTGCTAAACCTAGTCGTAGGAGAGTATCTGTATAAAAAGTTTCCAGATAGCAACGAAGGCGAGCTAAGCAAGATGAGAGCAGGGCTGGTAAATGAAGCTAGCTTCCAAATCCTCGCAAACAGGATAGAGCTAGGTAAATTTATACTGCTATCAAGCTCCGAAGAGCGAAACAAAGGACGACACAAGGCATCTATACTATCCGATGCATTTGAGGCTATCATGGGGGCTGTGTTTTTGGAGTCAGGTATAATAGTAGTTCAAAAGATAGCACTAGATCTGATAGAAAAAGAATATGAAAACATAAGTCTAGACTATTTGCTACAAGACTATAAAACTTCACTCCAAGAGATCACACAGGCACTTTTCGCCGAGATACCAGAGTATAAGCTAGAAAAAGAGACAGGACCAGACCATCAAAAAAACTTTGAAGTATCTATATGGATAGATGGCAAAACTTATGGCAGTGCTACAGGCAAAAGCAAAAAAATAGCCCAACAAGCAGTAGCCAAAATAGCCTTAAACAAGATAAATCATGGTCAATAGTCTAGGTGTAGTGTTTGGTATCACTACATTTGGTGAGTCTCACGGCGAGGCACTAGGTGTAGTAGTAGATGGAGTGCCAGCTGGTCTAAAGATAGATGAGAAATATATCCAAGCACAGATGGATAGGAGGAAGCCGGGTAAAACCGCTTTGACTACCAAACGAAAAGAAAATGACATAGTCCATATATATAGTGGAGTATTTGAGGGTATCTCTACAGGCACTCCTATAGGTATGGTGATATACAATGAAAATCAAAAATCAAAAGACTATGACAATATCAAAGATATATTTCGCCCCGGACATGCCGATATGACATATATGGCAAAATACGACCACAGAGACTACAGAGGCGGTGGGCGAAGTAGTGCTAGAGAGACAGCATGTAGAGTAGCAGGTGGAGCGATAGCAAAGATGATATTAAACACACTTGATATAGAGATACAAAGCGGAGTATCGCAGATAGGCGATATAAAAGTGGCAAATATAGACTATAGCTATGCAGACAAAAGCGAGATACGCTCACTTGACAAAGATATAGAGCCATCACAAATAGAACTTATCAAAGAGACTATGAGACAAAAAGATAGCATTGGGGCGGTAGTCAAGATAAAGGTGCGAAACTGTCCTGTGGGACTGGGCGAACCTATCTATCACAAACTAGATGGCAAACTTTTTGAAGCTTTGGGTGGACTAAATGCAGTCAAATCAGTAAGCATAGGGACAGGGGCAGATGTAGGGTCTATGACAGGTAGTCAAAACAACGACAGCATAACAGCAGACGGATTTGCCACAAACCATAGTGGCGGTATATTGGGCGGTATATCAAATGGCGATGATATAGATATTGAGGTCTGTTTCAAACCTACACCATCTATATCAAAACCACAGCAAACTATAGATAGACACGGCGAGAGTGTGGTATGTGAGATCACAGGGCGACACGATCCATGTGTAGGCATACGGGGTTCTATAGTGTGTGAAGCTATGGTGGCACTTGTGCTTGTGGATATGCTGCTACTAAATACCACATCAAAGATGGCAAATATATCGAAAGTATATGGAACCACTCAAAAATAGATACAACAAAAGTTATATAGATAACTTGTGTCTAGATATACAAAAAGTTTATAAAAGTTTTGAAAAAGAAGAATTTACAAAAACTGTGCTAGACAATTATTGGCACAGAAGAGAATTAAAAAGTCGTATGCAAGCTATATCTTTTTTGTTGGGGTTTTTTCTGCCAAAAGATTATGAAAAAGCAATAAATATATTGATAAAAGTTTACAAACTTACAGACCAGACCAAATCGCTAGAAAATATGATTTTCCAAGATTTTGTAGAGACTTATGGTTTGGAGTATTTTGATATATCTATGAGGGCTTTGGAGGTTTTCACTATAAACAGTAGCAGTGAGTTTGCTATACGGCAGTTTATCATAAAATATCCTACAAAAACTATGAAACAGATGCAAATATGGGCGAAAAATGATATAGTAGATATCCGGCGACTATCATGTGAGGGCTGTCGCCCTAGATTGCCATGGGCGGTTGCTTTGCCTAGCTTCAAGCAAAATCCCACAGAGGTATTTGAGATATTAAATATATTAAAACTAGACAGCGAAAAATATGTGCTACGGTCTGTAGCAAACAATCTAAACGACATAAGCAAAGACAATCCATCTGTGGTGATAGATTTTATAAGACAAAACATAGGTATATCAAACAATCTAGACTATGTTTTAAGGCACGGTAGCAGAACTATGCTAAAATACGGCGACAAAGAGGTGCTAGGACTTTTTGGGTTTGGCGACACTCACAGCGACATACAAAACTTTGTATGCGATGAGGTCGTAAAAATAGGCGACAAGTTAAACTTTGGTTTTGATATTGTTGCTGATAAGATATTTGGAAATCTAAGGATAGAATATATCATACACTACAAGCTAAAAAGTGGAAAATATAGCAAAAAAATATATATGATAAAGCAAAATAAGTTTGACACAAAAGCCATGTCTATACAAAAATCGCACCATTTTAGACCTATATCCACCAGAACATATAACACAGGCAAACACAGTCTAGATATAGTTATAAATGGCGACACAAAAATATCCAAGCAGTTTGTATTAAGCTAAATATCCAAGCCTATAGCTGGTATAGGTTTTTTAACTCTGTGTTTGTAGGGTTGGCGATAGGAAGTGTGTTTACTATATACAAACCACTCTCGCCGTCTGTGTTTTCTGTAGGTGGCATAGTGCTGTCGTTCGGTCTGCTAGTGGTGGCATACAATTATGACAGGCTCATCAAGATCACAAGATACAAAAAGATTCTGTTTTTTGTAGAGATTGTCATGCTTTTGATGGTGGTTTTGTATTTGGTTTTGCCGTTTAATATTCTCACGGCTCTGCTCGTGTATATAGGTTATCAGCTCACATTTGTGTTTGGGTCGTATATTATCAGAGCAGAGACACTGTTTGTTGCAGAGATTCAGTATCTGTCGCAAATAGATAGATACAAACAATACGGCTATCTAGTAGGTTTGGTGCTATCGTGGGTGTTTTATAAGATTCTGGCAAATATATTTTCCATAGTGACAAACGAAGAGCAGATATATCTTTTGCACTATGTTTTGATAGTTTTACAGGTGGTTATACTGGCGTTTTTGGCTAAATCGTTTGAAAACAGCTAGAGTTGTGAGTTGGTTTTATAATATTTGGATATAATAACAAAAATTTTAAGGATAACTATGGCAAACCATAAATCAGCGGCAAAAAGAGCGAAGCAAACTATCATCAAGACAAAGCAAAACAGATTTTTCAAATCTCGTGTCAAAACTATGACAAAAGATGTGCTAGAAGCGGTAGAAAACAACGACAAAGAAAAAGCACTAGATGCTATGAAAAAGGCAAACAAGTTTATGCATCACACAGTCAGCAAAGGTGTATTTAAAAAAGAGACTATCAGCAGAAAAGTTGGCAGACTTCAGATCAAAGTCAACGCTTTATAGGCAACTATGCTACAAAAACAGCTTCAAGTATTTCAAGACAGATTTGAAAGTATCAACAAACAGTTGGTATCGGACAGTGTCTTAACTGATATCAAGCTTATGACATCGTTGTCAAAAGAGCAAGCATCTATACGAGATATAGTCGAGGCATCAAACGACTACGACAAGATCATAGATGGTATAGCCGACAGTCGGTCTATGCTGGACGACCCAGAGCTAGGACAGATGGCAAAAGATGACCTAAAAGAGCTAGAAGCACAGAAGCAAACTCTACAAGAGCATATCAAGATGTTATTACTTCCAAAAGACCCAAATGACGACAAAAATATATTTGTAGAGCTAAGAGCCGGCACTGGTGGAGACGAGGCATCGCTGTTTGTGGCTGATCTGTATAAAACATATCTAAAATACTGCGATACCCAAGGCTGGAAAACGGAGCTTATGAATACAAACGAATCTGAAGCAGGTGGCTACAAAGAGGTGGTGCTACTGATAAAAGGCGACAAGGTATATAGCAAGATGAAGTTTGAGTCAGGCACACATAGGGTTCAACGAGTTCCAAGCACAGAGACACAAGGCAGAGTGCATACATCGGCTATAACAGTGGCTATCATACCAGAAGTAGATGATATAGATATAGTGATAAAGCCAGAAGATTTAAAAATAGACTCCATGAGAGCCTCTGGCTGTGGCGGTCAAAGTGTAAATACCACCGATAGTGCGGTACGGATCACACACATACCGTCTGGACTAGTAGTCACAAACCAAGACCAAAAATCCCAACACAAAAACAAAGACAAAGCGATGAAAGTGCTAAAAGCCAGACTATATGACCTACAAGAAAGCACGAGAGCCAAAGAACAAGGCGATGACAGAAAAGCACAAGTCGGCACTGGCGATAGAAGTGGTAGGATACGAACCTACAACTATCCACAAGGGCGAGTCTCTGACCATAGGATTAACCTAACATTGTATAGGCTAGAAAATATCATGAACGATGGATTGCTAGATGAGGTGATAGAGCCACTCATAGCGGACTATCAAGCACGGCTGATAGAACAAAATGCAAATGCGGTGTCAAATGGGTAGAGCATTTGAATACAGAAAGGCAGCAAAGCTCAAACGATGGGGCAATATGTCCCGTGTGTTTCCTAAACTAGCCAACGCTATCACGATGGCAGCAAAACAAGGTGTGCCAGACCCTGATATGAATGCACCACTTCGCACCGCCATAGCAAATGCAAAGGCACAAAATCTACCAAAAGAAAACATAGCTTCAGCTATCAAAAGGGCTACAGCAAAAGATAGCTTAAACCTCATAGAGGTAAATTATGAAGGTAAATCAGCCCATGGTGTGCTAGTGTTTGTGGAGTGTGCTACAGACAACACAGCTAGGACAGTAGCCCACATAAAAGATATATTTAAAAAGTCCAAAGGCACTACAGTGCCTACTGGCTCACTTGAGTATATGTTTGATAGAAAGTCGGTATTTGAGATAGCTTTGGTAGATGATATAGATGAACTAGAGCTAAATATGATAGACTATGGGTGGGAGAGTTATGAAGTAGATGAAGATATCACATATATAACAGGAGAATTTAAAGACTTCGGCAACCTAAGCGATGGCTTCATAGCAAATAGCATAGAAGTCAGCAAGGCTACATTGCAAAGAGTTCCAAACAACCCACAAAATATAAGCGATGAAGCTATGAGTGACTTAGAGGCACTTTTGGATAAGCTAGATGACAACGAAGATGTCCAAGCAGTATGGACAAATATATTATGAGGGTTTTTATGAGATATATAATTTTTTTGATACTTATCGTAGCAGTGGCAAACAGCCAAACTATACGACATGGTAAGACGATAGATATAGTCAGTTGCGATGAGCATAAGTGGTGCAAAATATCAGGCACTGACAGATATGTAAAGGGTTTCAAGTTTAAAGCAACCGCAGATGGATTTATGCTTAAGCCACAGTTCAAAGAGGCTTTGACATATAGGCAGACAACTACTGGCGAAAATTTTGGCTATGAGCCTATCACAAACAATCGCACTACGTCAAAAAGACCTATGAGCCAGCCAGATGAGACAAACTTTGAAAATATATCCTCTTCGCCCAAACCAAAGAAACAACAAGGCAAGGATATATACAAGCTAAACGAGATACGACATGGTGATGTGCTGTATATAGAGCGATGTGACCAGCAAAATTATTGCAAGATACAAAACTCAAAATACTACATAAAGGGCGATAAATTTGACAAAGATGGTGAACGATACACTCTCAAAGACAGATATACTAAAAGCTACTATTATTGGAACACGCAAGACTCCGCTATCATATACAAAAAAGTTCTGAAAAAGGGCAATCCAAATAATAAATACAAAAAAAGCACAAAAGTTGTCAAACGATCACAAACAAGGACAGACGAGTTTGTAAACGAAAAGAGATCAAAAGATGACAAAGAGGATGAGGCTGTATTTGACTTCCGATATTTTTTGCAGTTTGGTGGAGGGTTGTCTAAAATAGATGCCAAAACAAACTTAGATGAAAGATTTTTAGCTGATAAATTAGCTGATACTGGCATAGCTTTTGATATAGCGGTTGGAGTGGAGTCAAAAAACTTTTTTGCAACTATAAACTACGGCCATATAACATATGACAATATCAAGATGACAAATACATACGGAACTGTAAACTACAAGTTTACCAACAACGATATATCGCCGTACATAGGTTTATTGGTAGGGCAGGGCGATTTTAAATGGGATGAAACACCACTTGCGAATTCACGAGATGAAAAGCTCTATTCTTCAAGCACTGTTAAGGGTTTGCAAATAGGTGCAAACAAGTCAATGTCAAAACAATTGTATCTAAATCTAAACTTTCAATATATACGATATGACTATGCTACAAATATAAACGACGGAGAGTTTTATATAGAACACAAAACACAAAACAATCTAACTATAGGAGTGAAATATGTATTTTAAAATTTTGACAGGATTGGCAACTGTATCTTTGATGATAGGTTGTGGTAGTAGCGATAGCAGTGCTACTTTGGAGTATCTGGAGATAAAGGACAACGATATATATATCACAGAAAATCGTGCTATAAGTCAAGATATAGTATATGAATACTTACAAAACGATGCACTAGTATGGACTATATCTGGTGGAGCTGACCAAAACTTTTTTAACCTAAACGACACAGAGCTAAACAGCACAATAGTTTTTGACTTTGAAGCTCCACAAGATGTAGACACCAACAATATATATGAGGTTCAAGTAGATGTGACGGACGGCACACACAGCGACACAAAAGCTTTGCGAATACATGTAGTAGATGAAAAGATAGTTAGCAGTGATAGTGCCTATGAGTATGAGACTATCACAAGCAATACAGGCA
>JAOZTH010000013.1 GCA_029939245.1 Arcobacteraceae bacterium | reverse complement strand
ACTACAAAGAGCTAGAGATGAAGCAAACAAAGATGATATAGAAAGACAAAGAGAAGAAGCTCACAAAAGAGAGCTAGAGAGAATCCGCGACAAATATAGTAGCGATGACAGCGACAACAAAAACATCCTCCAAGAAGTCTACGGAGCTGTGGGTATTAGCTATTTTGAATTTAAAAGTATTGCTGGCTATGATATATCATCTGATCCTATAAACATTGGGCTTTCTGTAGGGGCAAATCTTAGCTTGAAAAATATGCTAAACTTAAGTGGGCGAGACGACTCATTTATCACTCCGCATATAGCGAGATATAGTGGAGCTACTCACCAGCTAGATGGAGAAGACTGGATCAAAGACACAACTGTGACAGTAGTTGGTGTCTCTTATGAGCATCGTTTTTATGTTATATCTAGGCAACTATATTTAGCACCATTTGCAGGTATTCAACACAAATCTGTCACAGCAAAAGCAGCGAATCCTTTTGTAAACGACTACGAACAAAGCGGAGTTGTGATACCTATAGGACTAAATACAGCTTGGTCTCTGGGTCAAAAGTGGAGCCTGTTTGGTCAGCTATCTATAGACACAGCATATCTGTTTGGTGAAAAAAAATACAACGGATTTAAGACAAGTAGCGAGACCGTCACGGGTCCGGGCTTGCTCGGTGGAGCTATATATAAATTTTAGGAGAGATGATGGATATAATTTTGGACAACAGTGAGAAAGTGCCGACAATATCGGCTGAAAATAAGATAAAATAAAAGGAAAATATATGAAAAATATAAGATTGGGATTGAATTTGGTGCCATTTTTGATGGCGATGATAGTGTTTACAGGTTGTCAAATATCATCTGATGAAGATGAGGGAGTCAAAGAAGCAGTCACAGAAAGACTAGACGATAAGATACTGTTTGATGCTGGAGCAGACAGGACAGTAACATATGGCAGTGGCAGTTTCACACAAGTTGCCACAGATGGCGAAGGCAACGGAACAGTGAGTTATCTGTCGCTAAATCTCGCTGTAGCCAATGTAGATATAGTTAGTGGAACTGTGACGATAGTAGGCGGAGGAGTAGCAACTATACAAGCCACCAAGGCAGCCGATGGCAATATATCAGCACAGACAGATAGCTATATCCTGACAGTTGCGACTGCTAGACAGTCTATCAAGTTTGATATCACAAACAAAAATATGACCTATGCACCAAGTGCTACTTATACAGAAAGAGCAAATGTCACAGGAGCCATAGGCACAGGAGCTGTGGAATACAGCTCTACAAATCAGTTTGTAGCTACAGTCAACAACGCAGGTGAAGTTACTGTCCTCAAAGGTGGCACAGCTACTATCATCGTCACCAAAAAAGCAGGGACCAATTATGCCCAAGCGACAGCTAGTTATCTCTTAAATGTTGGCAAAGTTCAGCAGGCCATAGCATTTACATCACCCACGCTAGATACTGCAACAGATGTCAATTTTAGCGATCCAAACTTTCAAGAACAAGCAGCACTAGTAGGGACAGGTGGCAGTGGAGCTATCACTTATGTATCAAGCAATCCTGCTGTAGCTACTATAATAGGAACTGATGGTTGGATAGATATACTCACAGCTGGATCTACTACTATCACCGCTACCAAAGCAGCCGACGACAGCTATTTCTCAGCGACTGATACATTTAATATAATTTCACATATGATGGCACAAAATCCTAGACTAGAGGCAGGAGCAAATCACAATACAGACTATACTATAGGTGTCCAAAACTTCAGACAACAAGCCACAGGTGGAGAAGGAACTGGAGCCGTGAAATATGTATCTAGCAATCCATCTGTTGCAAGCATAGCTGACGACACTCAGCCAAATGTGGTTATCCACCAAGTAGGGACAGCTACTATCACCGCATCAAAAGAAGCAGATACAAACTTGTATCTATCAAGCGATAGCTATCTTATCACTGTATCAAAAGCGACAATAACTACAGAAGCAGGAGACGGTATGACAGCATCTGTAGGTGATGGCAGTTTTGATCAACCTGCGACACCGTCTGGACCAAATTATGACTATACTAGTGACAACCACAATATAGCAACTGTAGATGGAAATGGACGAGTTACAGTCGTAGGCACTGGGAGTTGTAATATCACAGCAACTTTAAATGACCCAAACTATAAAACATCTAGTGATACATACACTGTTACTGTGCCACAAACATTTTGTCTAGAGACACTACCTGCATACAATTGTGGTGGGCAGATTTGTGAGTAGATAGCTCTATATTTTGACACTCTCATCTAACTTTCAGGAAGTTATAGTATCATGGTCCTGAAAGGTTAGTATGAGTAGTGTTATAAAGTTGTTTGTAGTTGTATTGTTGCCTGTTGGTCTGTTTGCCAACAATTGTCAAATAATCCAAAAAAAATATATCCAGTGCCTAATAATCCAAGACAAAGCCCAAAAGTGCAAACCGCTCAAGACCCAATACACCAAATGTAGCGAAAACAAGCTCAAAAACAACTCCGCAAACAATAGCAAATCAACCAATACTATCTTATGGACACCGCCATCTCCTAGCACCAGATCAAAGATACCAAAATCAAACTTAAATCCACAACAAACCCAGATCAAACACCCAGCAAAACAAAAAAAAGATATTCAAACATCAAGACCAAAGAAGCTACAAAAACAAAAAAAGAGTGTTTTAAAACAACATAGTAGCTCAAAATCAAAACTATCCAAAACAAAAAAGAGAAAATCAAAGAGAAAAAAGAGAAAAAGACTAAAGCCAAATAGAACAACAATATGGACAGAACAACCAAAGAGACAAAGGAGCTTCAACACAAAAAAGCCATCGGCAAAAGCAAAAAAGATCAAAAAGTCACCAACCATACAACCGGTCATAGCCCATAGCAAACAATCAAAAGTTATCTCAAAAAACAGACAAAAGAAAACAAAACGACCAAAACCAAACAGCCATGAACTGTATATCGCAGGTGGGTTTAGCTACTTTGAGATACAAAAAATAGCCGGACACGAACTAAATCAAGCTGTAGCTTCGCTGGGTGGGTCTGTCGGGCTAAATATCTCTTTGTCCAATATATTCAATAGCAAAGCCGCAAGAGGCATATATATCACTACTTATGTATCACGATACAGCGGTGCAAAATATATACTACAAAACAAAGTTTGGCTTCAAGACACTGTCATATCATCGTATGGTATCAATATCGAAGTTAGATACAAATTTACAAAAAAAGAAAAGATATATTTCGCTCCATTTATAGGACTAAAACAAAAAAAGATAGAAACATCAGCAGGACCAACCTACAAACATAGCTACTATCAAAGTGGCATAGCTGTGGCATCTGGCATAAACTTAGGAGTAGATATATCAAATAGCTTCAATATTTTTGTCCAAGCATCTGTAGATACATTCTATCTATCTGGCGAGAAACGATATAGTGAATGGAAAACAAATCCAAGCACCAAGACAGGACCGGGTGGTCTAGTAGGGTTTGCCTATAAGTTTTAGTGCTTTTGTGTGACTATCTTTTTGCCTGTTTGGGTTTGTGATATATTTACATAATCTATATCTATTTTTGGTTTGAGATTTGTCATATTTTGTCTTATCTGTTTCGTTATCTCACTTTTGCTATATATTGTCTGTGATTGGATGAGACACTTTATATTGCCTGTATCATCTACTGTTACTATACACTCCTGTATGCCGTCCATAGTTTTGAGTATATTTTCGACCAAAGCTGTGGAGTATCGTTTGCCAGCTATCTTAAATATACTTGACTGTCGTCCTAGTAGCTCAAACTTATCATCTATCTTGTCTATATAGTCAAATGTTTTATAGTATTTATCTGTGTTTTTGATACCGCCATCGAAAATCTTTTGTGATACATATGGCGATTTGACTGACATAAGATGATCACTATCTTGTCTTATATCCACTTTGTCTAGCACACTCCATAGTTTATCATCATCAAACTTATATGCTATACCGCCAGTTTCAGTCGAGCCAAATAAACTCAATATAGTCGTGTCATATTTGTCTATAAACTTTTTGGCTATTTTGCCACATAGTGGAGCTGTGGAGCAGACAAACACTGTATCTACAAACTTTTGTTTGGTCTCTATCTTTACTAAAGCTTCTATATACATAGGAGTCGCCACTACCATACTGTTTGGTTTTATACTATCTAGCAGATCAAAAGGCAAAAAGTGTTCTCTTAGTTGTATGTTGATATCATTTAGATAGCCATAAAACAAGCCCAATATAGCACCATATATATGCACAAATGCCACCGTGACGACTATATTGTCTATATGAAAATCTTTCAAAAGCTCCTTTAGTGTCGCTACTTCTTGGGTGATATTATCTGCTGTTTTATATGCTCCTACAGGCAGTCCAGTTGTGCCACTAGTCCAAAACAACATATCAAATGTTGTATCCAAATATCTGGTATTTGATAATATATAGTTTTCCAAAGTTTTGTTGGTCTTGTCATATATCACCATAGGGATATTTCGTTTGTAGTTTGCCACTATATCCAAAAAATTTATCTGCTTTGATAGACTACCTATATATACTACATCTTGTGATATATTGGTGTTTATATCTACATATTTTATGCTCTTGTCATCGTCCAAAAATGTTATCACACTACAATCCTATCATAAAATATACAAACACAACTCATCGGCTATCATATAGTCGTGGTTGTATATCTTGCCTTTTTTTTGTATCAACTTGCCACTATGGACTAGCTGGGCTATCTTTTTGCTTTGTTTTGGACTAAATATATCCATATCACATCCGACCATAGACCGAAGCCCTAGCATAGTTTTTTCTGTGATAATATCCTCTTTTGATAAATTTTCTATATCTCCAACTGTGTTTGGGTCATCTATATATCTGCTCACATCAGTGAAGTTTTTGTATCGTCCGCCATCTACACAACCCACCGCTCCTGCTCCTATGCCTATATATGGTTTATGCTGCCAGTAGCCTAAGTTGTGCCGGCAGATATATCTTGAGTTTTTTGCCCATGCCGATACTTCGTATTGCTCAAATCCGCCATCTGTCAATATGTCACAGACTATCTTGTCTTTGTTGTCTTGTGCTTTGATAGATTTTTTAGCAAATGGTGTCCCGCTCTCTATAGTCAAGCTATATGTACTAATATGTGATATGCCCAGCTTTAGCACATCTTTTATATCGTTTTGTAGATTGTCTGCCGTATCGCCGTCAACATTGTATATGATATCACAGTTGATATTGTCGTAGCCTACTTTTGTAGCATCGTTTATAGCTTTGATGACGGTCTGTCTGTCGTGAGTTCTACCTAGATATTTTAGCTTATTTTCTCTCAAACTTTGCACCCCAAGGCTAAGTCTATTTACTCCCATATCTCGCATATCTTTTAGCCACTGCTTTGTAGCAGTGTTTGGATTGGCTTCTGTGGTCGCCTCTGTGCTATCGTCTATATAGTCCTCAAGTAGATTAAATATAGGACGATACAGCTGTGCCGATACACTGCTAGGAGTGCCACCACCTATGAAAATCGTCTCAAACTTTGATATATTATATGCTCTTATCTTTTGCTTTAACTCTCCGCACAACACTTTCATATACTGCTCTTTTAGATGGTTTATATTTGAATATGAATTAAAATCACAATAATAACACTTGCTATCACAAAATGGTATGTGGATATATAAAAGCATATTTGTAGATTATTTTATGACGATTTCTTCATGTATAACTATATCAAAGCCTTGTATCGCTTGAAATATATGCTCCACTTTTTGACTGACTAGCAGATTGATATTTACTATATTTAGCTTTTTTAATATACCAGCTCCTATACCAAAGTCTTTTTTGGTATCTATGGCTTGTTGGTTGTGATCCATAAACACAAGCACACCAGAGTTTGCCTGTATATATCTTATACTGTTTGTCAAGTAGTCAAACTTTTGTTTATCTTTGAGCATATTTATATCATACGACACAGGGTGAAATCGCACATTTGTGATATCTTTTTGCTCGCCAAACACGACAGCCTTGTGGTGGTTGCCTAGATGATCTTCAAACTCTTTTATAGTTGCCAGTTGCCCGAAAAACTCCTCTGTTTTTTCATCTATCATAGACACTAGCGACTCGTTTGCTAGTCTATACGACACGATATCCGATATATAAAGCTGTTTTAGGTTGTGTTTTTGTGCAAATATATCCAAGTCATCTCGTCTAGCCATAGTGCCGTCTTCTTTCATGATCTCACATATCACAGCTTCTTCTTTGATACCTGCTATCTTGCATATATCTACAGAACCCTCAGTGTGTCCTGTCCGCTCTAGCACTCCGCCATCTTTTGCTATGAGAGGAAATATATGTCCCGGTCGCACTAGTTGCTCTGCCTTGCTTTGGGTGCTTGACAATATCTTGATAGTATCATCTCGCTCTTTGGCACTTATACCTGTTGTAGCAGACCGACAATCCACAGACACAGTAAATGCAGTCTGATATGATGAGTCATTGTCTACCACCATAGGATTTAGTCGCAGCCTATTTGCTGTGCTAGATGGCACAGAGACACATATCAAACCTTTGGCATGAGTAGCTAGGAAGTTTACCTTTTGGGGTGTGCTAAATGTCCCAGCATACACCAAGTCTCCCTCATTTTCTCTGTTTTCATCGTCCAGCATTATGATCATATTGCCTTTTTTTATCTCTTCTATCGCTTCTAGCACTCGTGTCGTCGCACTCATATGGCACTCCTTATTTGTCTTATAATCTCTTTTTGTTTCTCTTTTATAGGCGGTAGCTCGTCTATATCAAAAAACCCCACTTCGCTGTTTTCCATATCCATAAACTTGGATTTTAACTTCTCTTTTTTGAAATACTTTTCTATATCAACTACATCGTCCATATAGACTAGGTATATCCCTATATTTTTGTCGTCATAAGTCGCTAGATATATATCTCGCAGGTGCTTATAGTCTATAGTTATACCGGTCTCTTCTTTGAACTCTCTCATAGCTGTGTGTTTGGGTATCTCATCTTTTTTTGCTTTGCCTTTCACGAAGCCCCATTTTGTGTAGCTTGTAGCAGACTTACATAACAGTATTTTCTTTTTATCAAAGCTTTCTTTGATGATAGTGATACCAAAGCTTTCTATCATAGGTTGCCTCGTCTTTGCGTATAGGTCCATATAGCCACGATATTGATAAGCACAAACGGCAACAGCATAGAAAACTCTGGCGATATAGTAGCACTATTTGAAAGTTTATACAGAAAAAACAACACTCCCCACAAAAAAAGTGAAAACCCTACGGAGCTTAACGTAAATCTGTTGTGGTCAAAAAATCTGGCATTTGTAGAGATATGGCTAAACACAAGCAATATAGCACCCAGCACAAAAAACGGCAACACAGCAGACCAATAAAACGAAGCCCGTATGCTACTGGTGTCTATGTTTTGTGTTTTCAATATGTTATATGTATCTATAGCATCTGTTATGGAGTATATATTTTTTTCATCATATACTTTGTCCATAATTTTAGGCTTAAATCCGCTTAACAATATCTTGCTGGTCTCTTTGGATATATTCAAAGCACCACTTTTATCTGCCTGTATCGTCCTAGTGTCGTGAAGTGTCCATGCATTCTCTTCATATGTAGCAGTTTTTGCTTCTATCTCATATATGAGCTTGTTTTCTATTATCTTAAATATCTTTATATCTTTTGCTGTTTTTAGTATGGGTCTAAGCTCTCCAAAAAATACAAAATATTCGTTGTATTTTAGAAAAAGATTTTGCTTTTGATTGTCAAAATATGTGCCTTTAAGTATCTGTTTTTTACTATCCTCCGCATAGGCTAGGCTAGTGCTTTGGGCTATCGTCATGAGAACCGTGACCACAAATGCCACGACCAACACAGGAGCTATAAGCTGTCGTTTGGACAATCCTACAGAATAAATAGCGGTGAAAATGTTGTTTTTGATGAGGTTTATCACAAACAAAACAAACCCAAAGAGTAGTGCCAGTGGGACTATGATGGTCATCTGATAATATGCACTGTTTATCAAAAACAGCACCTTGAGACTAGCAGACGGTGGTAGGTCGCCAAAGTTACCCATGATATCTATGCTTAGAAAAAATATCAACAAACTACCAAATATCAACAAAAAAGAGCGAAGATATTTTAGCCCAATATAACGAAATGCCAAGCTCACAATAAAGCAACTTTTTTAGTATAAAGCGACTTCGTCTTGTCTATATCCTTTGTGTCAAACCAATAGTTTAAGCACTCATATATATGTGTAGCTATATCGTCAAATTCGTTGATTTGGGAGTCAAGAAAGTTGGACAACACAAAAGCCGAAGTGTTTTCGGCTTTTGTAGTCTCACCTACACCTATTCGCACTCGCATATAGTCAGCTCCTATACGCTCGTCTATGCTCCTTAGGCCATTGTGTCCGCCGTGTCCGCCTCCTATTTTTAGTCGTATAGCTCCAAAGGGTAGGTCAATATCATCGTGTATCACTACTATGCTAGCTGGATCAATATCATAATAATCTTTTGTCATCGTAACAGATTGTCCGCTTTTATTCATATATGTTTGTGGTTTGATATATATTTTGTCTTTGTCTTTTATAAACAGAGCTTTAAATTTATTTTGAAAGTTTTGCTCAACCTTGGCTAGCTTGATGAGTTGGTCTATCATCAAGAAGCCTATGTTGTGACGGCTGTGTTTATAATGCTCACCCGGATTGCCAAGTCCTGCTATGAGATACACTATTTTGCCTTGATCACACCTACGACTGGAACTCGTGGATCCAAAAAGCAAGACAAATTGTCTGGCATATCTAGATCTCTCACTAGCACATTGTCGCCTGTATCTAGCTCATCTATGCTTATATGAAATGATTTTGGCAAATCTTTATAGAGTGCCTTTACTTTCACTCGTTTTCTATGAAATACAAATATTCCTTTGTTTTTGAGACCCTTTGGTATGCCATCTACTGTCACAGGGACTTTGTAGTATGCTGGCACATCATCTTGGACTATCATCATATCCACATGTAGCAAGTCGCTACTTACTGGGTGCTTTTGATACTCTTGTATCACTACTTTTCTAGTATCTTTGCCGACTTGGACATCAAAAGCTAGCTCCTCTTTGTTTTTCATAAATCTTATGAAATCATTGGTCTTAAATGCTGCATTTATGTTTGGCAATCCTTTGCCGTAAATGTTTGCTATTAGATAACCATCTCGTCTAAACTGTTTTGTAGCTTGTTTTACAATACTATCTCTAACTATTCCTTCTAACACTTCTCTTCCTTTTTTTAAAATAAGTAGTATTATATCAAAATCATATTAAACTATCTCAAATTATCCGTTTTTATACCGAAAATGCACCATCTTAAATCTTTCACCCATCTGTGCTGGGTCTATGAGTGGTTTTATTTTACCGATATTTTGCTGATATATTTTGTGGTCTGTGTTGTTTTTCAGTATCTCTAGCAACTCAACCAGCCCAAACTCTACCAAGGCTTGTAGCTGTGTTTGATAGGTTATCTTTTGTATGCCACAACTTTCGAAACTATCTACTAGATGGGCGAAACACACATCGTATGTGATATCGCTGTTTTGATAAAAGTTCTGTAGCTCTATGCCATCGTGAAATATCGGCAGGACTTCGTGTCGGCTATATATCCTACACGAAAAATCTTGTCTATGATGATATTCACCATAATCAAATGCTACAAACTCAAACCTGTCAAAACTTTTTTTTAAAGCACCAGCAAACTCCTCAAACCCCAGCGACACTTCACCTTTGGTTATGCTGTATCTTTTAGAAATATTTTTCGTGTATTTGTCTTTTTCGTCCATATTTACAAACTTTATCTTATGCTCTTGGACTACGGCTTTTTGTAGGTTGTTTTGCTTATCCGTCCATACCATCTCACAATCAAATGTATCAAACAACTCATTTGCCACCACAAAAGCACTAGAGCAACTTATATCCTCTAAACTATGAGCGAAACTTATATCTATCTCATCGCCGAAACTTTGTTTCATATATGATCTTTGTGCCTGTAGCATAGTTTTGTTTTGTTCTATTATCAAAAACTTCAAACTCTCCAGTAACTTTGGTTTTATCGTCCATATAAACTGGATTATATCTGCTAGCAGATAACCCCTGTGAGCTCCTATCTCTACTATGGTGGTGTTTTTGTCCAATATACCTTGCTCTATGGTGCTTATAATTTTGTTTGCTATCGCCCCACCAAAAAACTGTGAAGCACTGACTGCTGTGTAAAAGTCGCCACTCTTTCCTATATCATATGGCTTTTGATAGTAGCCATGTTTATCAAAAAGCCAGTCGTGAAAATACCTAGAGAAGTTCATAGGTGGCATATAACTCTAGTAGTTCTATCTGTTTTTCTAGCTTATAAACCTCCCAGCTTAGCTTTTGTGCCTGTGTCGAGTTTTCTAGCACTGTGACATCATCTACTGACTTAAATCCAGCATTTTTTTGTATCTTGATTTCTCTATATAGTTTTTCAAAAAACTTATAGTTGGACTCTTGTGTCAAAATCTTTTCTTCTAGAAGTTTGATCTTTTTTATCGTCCTGTCTTGATACCGTTGTTGTGTCTTTTTCTCTTGTGTAGATGCTATCTTTGCTCGCAAATACGATAGCTTGGCACTTTGTGTGTCCGCCCAAAATGTGATATTTAGTGGCATAGTTACCTTGAAACCTTTTGTATTTGTCTGGATATCGTGTATCCTGTCATCTTGATAATCATAAGTCAAACTCACAGTAGGCAAATACTTTGTGATAGTTAGGTTTTTTAGATATCTTAGTCGCTCTTGTTGTTCTAGCGACCTTTTTATATACAAGTTGTCTTGTAGTTTTATATCTTTTGTTTTTAGCTCCAACACTGGCAGTGTGAAAGTTTTGTAATCCTTGTCTGATATCTTTTTGAAGTTGTCTAGCAGTAGGTCTTTTTGTGCTTTCATATCAACTCTGGCTATCTTGAGTTGATTTAGCTCCACGGCTTCGTTGTTGAGTGCTTGTATGCTGCTTAGTCCTGCTTTGTATTCTTGCATGATTTGGTCTGTGGTTATCTTTTTGTTTTGGATGAGCAACGATTGTTTGACGATATTTATATCTATCGTCCTCAAGTTTATCAAAGTTTTGTATGCATCTTTTATCATCATAATCTTTTGTATTTTGTGGTTTAGGTGTTTGTATTTTTCATTTACTCCGGCATATCGTATGGCATTGTAGATCCCTCCAAACTTAAACACAGGCTGGTCTATAGAGACACGAAAAAACTCATTTTCAGTAAATTCATTTTCATTTTTAACATAGCTTAGTCCTATAGGATTTATCCAGCTCCAGCTCTCTTTTGTGCCGTCTTGTTCTATCTTTTCTTTGTCATATTCAAAGTCTTTTAACCTATCTTCTAGCAGTATATTTTCATTTGCATGTGCTACACACACAAGCACCAGCAACAACGCAGATAATTTTTTTAACATTTTTTAAACCTTTCTTTTGATTGTATCATATTTATATAAAAACAACTCTACAAATATCAATCTTGCCAATATTCTACCCACTTGTCATAAGGATTGTATTCAACAGAATTATCTCTGTTCCATTTTATATCAACTCTTTTTGTAGTAGAATGCTCTACAAGTTTTGTTATTGCTTGATTTGATATCTCAACTCCTCGTGGATTGGTTCCTTTTTTAGGTAGTTTAAAATAAAACTCTATTCCGTATTTATTCAGCAGCTCTTGTTGTGCTTCTTTTGAAAACAAATAGATGGCTCCTGTTGACTCCCAGTTTATATGAACCAATAAAATATCAGATTTGGGAACATAACTATCTATAAATTCAGATGCTTTTTGAGAATCTACAGTCCAAATTAATTTAACACCTACAACTTTCTTATTTGTAACAGTTTTGATTGATATAGGTTCATCAAATACTATGACATCAGTTTCTTTTTGGGTTATTGGAATATCTGTTTTTATATATTCATCTCCAAATTTGAAAATCAATAATGCTATGACAATTCGCTCTCTAGCTGACCCTATCTCCATACCCAGTTTTCCATCACGAGAATTATCTATTTCAGCCAGTTGAAATAGATAAGGTAATTTTTCTTTTATTTTTTGAACGATCTCTTTTTTCTCAAAAATTTCATATATTTTTTTGCTCATTTTTTCTCCATATTTAAATTTAAAAATTTGTTTATACTATTTGCTATATGCCATGCAAAGACAGGAGGGACAGCATTGCCTATCTGCTTATATGCACTTGATGTTGACGGATAAAATATAAAATCATCTGGAAATGACTGAATCCTAGCGGCCTCACGTGCAGACAATCTTCGCTTCTTATTCCAATGAAACTCTATATTTCCATGATGCTCTGCTCTCATGGTAGGTCCTGGTTGGTTTCTGATAACAGCATTATTCCCTTGTCCTTTATTTTTTTTTGCTTTAGACCAAAAATGATTATTTAGATATCCTTCTTGTTTATTTTCTAAATCTCCTATCGCCTCGCCCAGCGATACCCAGCACTCTTCACTTAAAATACCTGCAGGAAACTCAAAAACAGGCAAGATATCTTTTCTTGTTCCTACTATCAAAACTCTTTCTCTTTTTTGTGGCACTTCAAAATCTGCCGTAGTCAAAAGCTTATATGTGATATTGTAGCCCAATTTTTCAAAATCTTTTATTATTTGTCGTATAACATCGCCACTATTTAATGTCAATAATCCTTTTACATTTTCTGCTAAAAATAGCTTAGGTTTTGTTTTTTTGATAACTTCTGCCATAGCTTGATAGAGCGTTCCTCTATCACTATCCAATCCTTTTCTTTTGCCAGCATGACTAAAATCCTGGCATGGAAATCCGCCCAACACTATATCTGCTTGAGATGGAATAAACTCATTAAATAAATTTTTATTTTTATTTTCTAGCAAATCTCTAATATCCGCACAAACGATATTGTGGTCAAAATTTTTTCTGTATGTGAGACAAGCATTTTTGTCAATATCGTTTGACCATATAATTTCAAAGTTTGTTTTGGTATATTTTATATCAAGTGACTTGAAGCCTCCTCTAAATCCTAGATCAAGACCACCACACCCTGCAAACATAGATATAGTCTTGTATGTTTTGGCTTGTTGCACTTATCTATCTTCTTTTAATCTTTTTTCTATAGCTTTCGCAGCTATCTTGCCATCGTTTGTAGCAGTCACCGCCAGATCTGCTCCTCTAGTCATATCGCCACCTGCATATACTCCATCTAGCGATGTTTGTTGAGCTTCATCTACTACTACACCACTGTATTTGTCTAGCTTTATATCTGTATCTATCAAAAACTTTGGCAACTCTTGAGAGAAACCCAAAGCTAGTATAACTATATCGGCATCTAGTTCATACTCGCTATCTTTTATCACTACCAATTTACCGTTTATCTCTTTGGTCTTTTGTAGTTTGATTTTGTTATCAAATATCTCTTTGGGTGTGGTGTTAAATACAAACTCCACTCCCTCCTCTTTGGCATTTGCTACTTCCTTTTTGCTTCCGGGCATACTTTTTTCTGTTCGTCTATACAGACATTTCACAGAGCTAGCCCCTTGTCTTATAGCGACTCTTAGACAATCCATAGCAGTATCACCACCACCTATGACTACTACATTTTTGCCTTTGGTGTTTATAATCTTATCTACTTTTTCTTTGTTTAATATCTTTTGCACCGATACCAAAAACTCCATAGCTAGATAGACATTTGTATTTTTTTCACCTGCTATATTTGCTCTGTTTCCTTTGGTCGCTCCTATAGACAAAAACAGAGCATCGAAATCTTTTTGTAAACTATCCAGCCCTACATCTACACCCACTTCACAGCTAGTTTTTATAGTCAGTCCTACCTCTTTTAACAGTTGTATTCGTCTGTTTATGATCTTTTTATCTAGTTTAAATCCGGGTATGCCATATGTCAGCAGTCCTCCGGGAGTTTTCGCTCTTTCATATATGACTACATCTATACCAGCTCGTAGCAAAAATGTAGCACAGCTAAGCCCAGCAGGACCACTACCTACTATGGCTACTTTTTTGCCTATCTTTTTTGTAGCAAATTTGGGCTTAAGTCCGCTATCTAGTCCTGTATCGCTGATATATCGCTCAACCGAACCTATAGAGACGGCTTTGTGAGTGTCGTTGAGACTACAAGCACCCTCACACAGCACATCTTGAGGACATATTCGTCCCAAAACTTCAGGAAATGGCGAAGTTTCATTTGATATATCAAATCCTAGCTCCAAGTCATCATAGGCTATCTGCCGAAGCCATGCGGGGATTATGTTGTGTAGCGGACATCCGTCGTGACAATATGGATCACCACATTGCATACATCGGCTAGCTTGTTGGGCTACTTTGAGGGTGTCAAACTTTTCATAAACCTCATCAAAATCCTTGATACGATTCATCACTCCTCTTTTGTTTTGGTCATCTCTTTGTATCTTTGTAAATTGAAGCATATCTATTCTCCTTCCACTGGACTTAGTGGTAGCTCTATCATATCTTTTGGTTTTATCATCCAAAAGTTTCTTATCATCGCTCTATAGTTAGCTAGTATATCTTTGGCTTTTTTTGAGTCTGTCTCTTTGATATAGTTTATCAAAAGTTTTTTTAGATATATCTTTTGAGTTTCTGACTCATCTGTATCTATCCTCACCGCTTCTACTAACTCTTGGTTCAAGTTGTCTATAAAATTTCTAAACTCATCATACACAAATGCCACACCACCAGTCATACCAGCACCGAAGTTTATACCAGTCTCACCTAGCACCACTACGATACCACCTGTCATATATTCACAAGCATTGTCTCCTGTGCCTTCTACTATAGCAATAGCTCCAGAGTTTCGCACAGCAAACCGCTCACCCACACCAGCTCTCACATATAGCAGTCCTCCAGTAGCTCCATATAGACAAGTGTTGCCAGCACTTGAGTTTTGTTCTCCTTGGAGCTTGGATTTGATGATGATCTTGCCTCCGCTCATACCTTTGCCTACATAGTCATTTGCTACTCCGTTGAGTACGAGCTTGATACCACGGCTTAGAAATACACCAAACGATTGACCAGCAACTCCGCTTATATTTAGTCGTATTGTGTCGTTTTTGAGTCCTTTGTCGCCATAAAGTTCGGCTATCTTGCCCGATATCAAAGCACCGAAACTTCTGTTTGTGTTGCTTATCTCTATATCTAGCGATATTTTGTTTTTGGGGTTGTTGATGGTTGGCAGCAAAGTCTTGAGAAGTTTTTTCTCCATAACATGTTTGTCAAACGGTTCGTTGGTATCAAACTGGCAACTGTCTATGCCGTCTATTTTTCGCAAGATATTTTGAAAGTCAAACTTTTTTGCAAACTTATCGTCTATCACAGATAAAAGGTCGGTTCGTCCTATTATTTGTTCTAAACTACTATATCCTAGTTTTGCTAATATAGTCCTAATATCTTGTGCTACAAACTCAAAATAGTTCACTATCTTTTGGACATCGCCTTTGAAGTGTTCTCTCAAGCTTTTGTCTTGTGTCGCCACTCCTACACTACATTTGTTTGTATGGCATATTCGTAATATCTTACATCCTAGTATAGTCAGCATAGTAGTGCCAAATCCAAAACTCTCTGCCCCTAGCATAGATGCTTTGACTATATCTATACCGCTTTTTAACCCACCGTCTGTCTGTAGTGTGACAAACTTTCGCAGGTCGTTTGCTTTTAACGCATTGTGTGCTTCGCTTAGACCCATCTCCCACGGATTGCCTGTATGTTTGATAGATGTCAGTGGTGCCGCTCCTGTGCCTCCATCGCTACCAGATATGATTATCTTGTCTGCATATGCTTTGGCTACTCCTGCTGCTATAGTGCCGACCCCCAAAGTTGAGACCAGCTTGACCGTGATCTTCGCATATGGATTTACCTGTTTTAGGTCAAATATGAGCTGTGATAAATCTTCTATACTATATATATCGTGGTGTGGCGGTGGCGATATTAGAGTAACTCCAGCAGTCGTGTGTCGCAAGGTAGCTATCATACGGCTAACCTTTGAGCCAGGGAGCTGTCCGCCCTCTCCGGGTTTCGCTCCTTGGGCTACTTTGATCTGTAGCTCCTCGGCACTTCGCAGATATGCTGGTGTTACACCAAATCTACCACTGGCTATCTGTTTTATCTTAGAGTTTCTATTTGTCTTAAATCTTTTTGGATCTTCGCCACCCTCTCCTGAGTTGCTTTTGGCTCCTATTTGATTCATAGCAGTGGCAATAGCTTCGTGTGCTTCTATAGATATAGAGCCACAACTCATCGCAGCCGCATCAAATCTTTTAAATATCTCTTCTTGTGATTCTACTTTGTCTATACTTATAGGTTTTTTGTCGCTTTTTAACTCGAAAAAATCACGGATAAACTTCTTGTCTCTGGTCTCTATCATCTCTCTCATCAGTGCTAGATCATTTGTCTGGTTTATAGCTTTTGTAAACTGTGGTGAGAAGTCGTGGTATTCGCCATCGTGCAAATATTTATAAACTCCGCCGAACCTCAAAGCATAGTTAGTGTGGTTTGAACCAAAAGCATCTTGAGAGGAGTTTTTCAGTCGATGTTCTATATCATCAAAACATAGCCCACAAATATCACTTCTAGCATCACTAAAACAGGTTTGATTTATATCATCGCTTAGCCCTATCGTATCAAAAAGCGAAGAGTGTCTATACGATGCCACAGTAGCTATACCCATCTTTGACATGATTTTCATCAGCCCAGCACCTAGTGCTTTGTGTGTATTTTTGAGCTGTGTTGTGGTGGTGGTCTTGTCTATCTTTCGTCTTTTATTTGATGCCACTATCGTGCCGTATAGCAGATATGGATATATCGCCGTAGCACCAAATGCTATCATCACCGCACAGCTATGTGGGTCATATACTTCGCCACTGACGACCAGTATAGATATATCACTTCTTAGGTTATCGTTTGTTAGATTTTGATTTATATATCCTACTGCCATAGCCATAGGTATAGCCATAACATTTTTTGACAATGCTCTGTCATCTAGCACCAATATTTTGATACCATCATTTGATATATCGTGTCTTATCTTTTGATACAGTTTTTCGAGCGATGATTTCAAACCAACTTCAAAAGTAGTGCCATATATCCTATGCCTATAGTATTTGTCGTATTTTTTACTTTTTGTGTCGCCATAGCTTAGCAACACATCTATCTTTTCTTTCATAAGTATTGGGCTAGTTACTTTGAGTCGTTTGGCAAAACTTTCACACTCTTGCAGTATGTTGTGTATCTGTCCGAAACCAGTGTTTAGACTCATCACGATTTTTTCTCTATATGGGTCTATAGGTGGATTTGTAACTTGTGCAAACTTTTGCCTGAAAAAGTCTGTGAAGTTTCTATGATGAGTGCTAAAACACCCAAGCGGAGTATCATCGCCCATAGAAGCGGTGGGTTCTTTGCCTTCGTTTGCCATAGGTTCTATCATCTGTGTGATCACCTCGTGAGTGATATTGAAGTAGTTTTGTTTTGCATCAATATCATCAAACCGATAGTCGGCAAAATTGACAAACGACTCGTCTATATGCTCTTGTAGATATACCATATCTTTGACAAGCCAGCTTGAGTAGTCTTGTGAGTTTTTGAGATAGTTGTTTATATCATCGTCCTTTAGCACTTTGCCATGCTGTAGATCCACAGCTATCATCTGTCCTGACCTTAACTTGTCTCGTTGCAAAATATTGTTTTCATCTATATCTATAGTGCCGTATTCACTAGTGATGAAAAATCTATCATCTTTTGTGATAATATATTTGCTAGGTCGCAAGCCATTTCTATCTATCAAACATCCTATGTAGTTGCCATCTGTCAAGCTCACCGCCGCCGGACCGTCCCATGCTTCAAAGCAAGTAGACATATATTCATAAAATGCCCTAAGCTGTGGGTCCATATGTGGTGAATTTTGCCACGGCGCTGGCACCAAAGCTCTGCTGGCTTTGAAAAAGTCCACTCCATTTGCTATCATAAACTCAAACATATTATCCAAGCTCGCACTATCGCTTATGCCGTCTTGGAGTATTGGCAATATCCTATCTATCTCGCTGTGTGTAAATACTTGACTTTCTAGGTGTTCTTGCTTGATCTTAGCACTAAATCTGTTTGCCTCGATAGAGTTTATCTCGCCGTTGTGTGCTACTGTCCTAAACGGTTGAGCCAGTCGCCATTTTGGCAAAGTATTTGTAGAAAATCTCTGATGAAAAAGTGCGAAACTTATCTTGAACTCTTTGTCTTGTAGGTCTTTATAAAAAAGCTTGATAGTAGTAGGCATGACCAAACCTTTATACGATATGACCTTGTTTGAAAACGATGCTATATAAAACTCCTCTGTCTCTTTTAGCTCGTGTTCGCACTCTTTTCTAGTTAAATACAACATAGCTTCAAATCTGTTATAAGAGTTTATAGAGTTAGATGTCACAAACACCTGTGAGATAGTAGGCAAGTTTTCCAAAGCTGTTTGACCTAGCACCGACTTATCTATAGGCACTTCTCTTGTGTGTATCACTTTTAGCCCATTTACCTGGCAATGCTTTTCAAAGGTCTCTAGCTGTTTGCGACTAGAGCTAAACACCATGGCCACAGCATAAATTTTCGGCAAAGCTAAGTCGTGCTTTTTTAGCTCTTTGGCGAAAAATTCATGTGGCATAGAGAGCAAAAGTCCGCTACCATCGGCTGACTTGCCATCGGCGGCTACTGCTCCACGGTGCATCATACGAGATAGCGAACCTATCGCATCTTCTAAGTTTTGGTTTGTGTATCTGTTTTTGAGATCACATACCAGACCAAATCCACAGTTGTCTCTAAACGAGGTCAGCAAGTCTATATTACTAGCCATAAAAACTCCTTTTTATCTATGTTATCCTATTTAACTTAAACTACCCTATTTAGGGCAAAATACTACTCATTTTTGCTAAATTTTGCAAAAATCGTGCTTTTGTGAGAAACTTTTATCTTTTTTGGATAAAATGCGACACAGCTTGTGGGTTATTAGCTCAGCTGGTTAGAGCACTCGGCTCATAACCGAGTGGTCGAAGGTTCGAGTCCTTCATGACCCACCATATCTATTTGCGGGTGTAGCTCAGTTGGCTAGAGCTTCTGCCTTCCAAGCAGACTGTCGCGCGTTCGAGTCGCGTCACCCGCTCCATAGATGGCTGTGCCTTTGTTTTAACTCTTTTAAATCCTCTATATTTATATCACTATTTTTATTTATATCTTTGTTTATATATATTGTTTTGTCTATTTTTGCTCTCTTGCCACATATTATATCACTATCTTTGTCGCCTATTAACACAGACCCAGCTACATCTATATCAAACTTCTTGACCGCCTCATCTATCATATATGTTTTGGGTTTTCGGCACACACAATTTTGTTGTGGAGTATGCGGACAAAAATATGTCAAAGATATCTTTATATCGTTTTTGGCAAACTGCTCTATCATCCATCTGTTTAAAACCTCAAAATCTAGTGTAGTATAATAGCCTCGCCCTATACCTGACTGGTTTGTGATGACAACTATGATAAATCCGTGGCTCAAAAATAGCCGACAAATATCAAATATACCAGCCACAAACTCAAAATCCTCTATCCTATATAGATATTGTTTGTCTATATTTATGACCCCATCTCTATCTAAAAACAAAGCCCTAGTCATAGAGCAAATTCCTCGACAAAATCATCCTCTATATCTACGATACCCCTTTGTCGCAAGTTATCCAACACCTCTTTGCTACACTCCACATCATGTGGCCATCGTCTGCTAAAGCCATCTATATTTGTCTTGTTGGTAGCATCTATATACACGACACCATCTATCATATATATATCTCTTTGAGCATCTATGTTGTTTACCACTCGCCATACTAGCATATATGGGTAGTCTAAGTTGTTTCTCTTGTCATCTATCAGCACTACTATTTTAAAACAATCATTCATCTGCTTTATATCATCTATGATGTCTTTGGCTGTCAATATCTTGTCTATCTTTAGCACTGTTATAGGATTGCTCGTCTCTTTGGCAAACTGTCTACAAGCGACTATCTGTTTGTTTTTGACCTTTAATTTTTCATATAATATATCATCGTCTTGTGGTTTAAAATCATCTGTTATTTTATCGCAAGTAGCATCAACTCCGAGCTTACCTCCAGTAGCAAACTGCTCACTAGAGTGATCTAGAGCATCTAATACACCGCTGGTTATGAGCATATTTTTTGGGTTAAACCTATCTAGTATCCATCTTGTGATAGCTTCACCGTCTTCTAAGCTAGGTGCGAAACTATCTACAAATACAGCATGTTTGACGAAACTCATCTGCCCCACACCCCAAAATGCATGCATCATCTGTTGGCTATGGTTTGGGTATTTTGGATCTAGTTTGACCAATATCAAGTTGTGAAATACTCCATTTTCTGGCATAAAATAGTCTATCATATCAGGAGCGGTAGTTTGTAGTAGTGGCAAAAATATCTTTGAAGTCGCATAGCCCATATATTTGTCTTCTAGTGGCGGTTTGCCTACAACTGTAGCTGTAAATATAGGGGAGTTTTGATATGTTATCGCCGTGACATCTAGCACTGGATACGACTCTTGCAAAGTATAATACCCAGTATGGTCGCCAAATGGTCCTTCGGTTTTCATCTTGGAGGTATCTACAAAACCCTCTATGACTACATCTACATCGTGTGGCACATATATATCGTTGGTTATGCTCTTGACTAGCTTGGCATTTTGTTTTTTGATAAATCCATACAGTAGCAACTCAAATATCCCTATAGGTAGTGGAGCTTGAGCACACCATACATACAGCGGATCGCCTCCTATAGCTATAGATACTGGCATAGATTTTTTTGCCTTTTTGTATTCATGGAAAAAGTGGTTTGCGTCTTTGTGTATTTGCCAGTGCAAACCTACTGTCTTGTCGTCATGTATCTGTAGTCTATACAGCCCCACATTTGACATAGTTCCATCTAGTGAAGTGGTATAAACTTGCCCTGTGGTTATAAATGGTCCACCATCTTGCTCCCAAGTAGTTAGCACTGGTATATCGCCTAAGTTTATATCATCTTTTAGCTTGACTATCTCTTGGCACTTGCCTTTGGTTTTGAGCCTTTTGGGTGTCAGGTATTTTAGATCAAATAGCTTTTTGCCAAACTTTAACTTGTCCATAAATCCAGCAGGTGGTTTAAGCTTGAGCAGTCCGCTAATCTCTTGAGATATTTTATCTATATCACCTATGAGAAGTCGCACTGCTTTGTGCGAACCAAATATATTCATAAGCACTGGCATATCAAACTTTTTATTATTTTTTTTGTCTATTGGGTGAGTAAAGAGCAATGCCCGACTATCTGGCTTTTTGACCTCTATATATGCTATATGAGGGATCTCTAGATTTATATCAAGTGGCTCGTCTATGATACGCAGTAGGTCATTTGCTTTGAGTATCTCTATCAGTTGGGTCGTGTTCATGTGTTGTCCTTTATGTTTTCAAATCATATCTTATATTTTTATACAAACTATCAAAAAGTTCTACTATCTCTTTATCATCTGCTATATTGACCATAAGCTCATCCAATTGGCTATATTTTATCTCAAAAAACTCATCAAACAATCGTTCAGCTCTATAAATATTTTCTTTTTCGGGTAAATATATATTTCCTTTCATCTTTTTCTTTGTTAGATAATACAATATAGGCTTAAACTTACTTGTGTCATAAATATTCAAAACATTACAAATACCTATGTATGATTTGATAAACTTTCTATTTATATCGGCATATTTTCCTGTGTCATGATCATCATTGTATTTTACTTCCAGATAATAATATTTACCATCTTTATCATAAAACAACACATCAATATCATGCCTTATGCTTATCTCTTTGATAGTGTTTATTTTTTCTTCTTTTAGACACTGGTCTATAAGTATGTTAAAATTTTTTAGTAGTTTGCTCTCTGTGTAGTTATTTGTTTGACAGTTAGATATAAAACTATCGATAAGATTTTCACTTTTTCTTGTCATTGGCAATTTTATATTTCTTTTGCCTGATATATCTTTGGAGATATATGTGTTACGTTCGTTTTGTACTATAGTATGTAGAAGTTTTTCTATAAAGTTACCAAACTGTATATTCATAGATTGTAGCAATCCGCCAAATATTCTATATCTTATAGGTATAAAATGAATTTTTACAGTATGTTTTTTTATAACTTTATCAATCTTATCTTTGCTTATAGTATTGCTTATGAGATCAGATATTGCTTGTCTTATAAATATTTTTATATTATTTTGCATATGCTACCCTATACTCTTTTCTTTTTTCATCTATCAATTTTGATTTCCCATCATCATCATAACACCAAAACATCCAGCCATTGCAACTTTCGCTTTGCAAGATTTTTGCACCTATTTGATGGATAGATCCTATACCCACACCATTTTGTATAGTTCCATTTTCTAACACTTTTGCGAAGTGTTTTTTGTTTTTTGTAAATAATATTTGCCCAATATCAAAATAATTATTAGATACCAAACTATCCATGCTAACTCTCATCAAAACCTCTTTTTTGGGTTCTTTCAGTTGTATATCTTTATAATCATTTGTATCTATTTTATCCAACCTTTTTTTTGAAACTTCTACATATTTTATCTCTTTTTCTATTCCTATAGCACATCTGTTTAACTTTTTTGCTACAGCACATGTCGTGCCACTTCCTGAAAATGGATCGAGGACTATATCGTGTTCTTTGCTACTTGACAAGATAACTCTTTTGAGTAGTTCTTCTGGCTTTTGTGTAGAGTGTGCCTTTTTGCCATCATCTCCTTTTATCCTCTCGTGTCCTGTACAAAGTGCTATATTCCATACAGATGTCATCTGTTTGCCTCCGTTTAGCTGTTTCATCACATTATGATTGAAAGTATATTTTTTTTGTGTTTCACTTTTTTTTGCCCATATCATCGTCTCTGTGGCATTTGTAAATCTAACGCCTCTAAAGTTTGGCATAGGATTTGACTTATGCCACTGGACATCATTTAGTATCCAAAACCCTAGGTCCATCATAATCTTGCCAACTCTAAAGACATTGTGATACGACCCAATAACCCAGATAGTAGCTTCGTCATTCATGACTTCACGACAAGCCTCTAGCCAATTTTTTGTAAATTTATCGTATTGTTCATTTGTATCAAACTTATCCCACTGGTCATCAACTCCATCTACTTTGGTTTGGTTTGGTCTATATAGCTCGTTTTTTAGCTGTAGGTTATAAGGTGGGTCAGCAAATATCAAATCAACCGATTTTTTTGGTATTTTTTTTAACACTTCTATACAATCGCCATTGTATATCCTATATCTGTTTTCTATCAAGTCATTGTCCGTAAATCTTAGTTTTTCATGTGTCATTTTATTCCTTTGTGTTTTCTTTTATGTGTCTGGCTACCGTTTCGCTACTTCCGTGTCCTAGATACTCTCGCAAGATTTTTGAGTTGCCTATAAACTTCTGTCTGTCTGTGTTTTTGTATTCGTTTAAAAGATTTACCACATTTACATCCTCTTGTAGATATTCGCTGTGATATTTTGTTTGATTTAGCTTGTCAAACATTATGTTGACAAGTCCTATATATCGTATCTTCAAAAAAAACTTCGCTATAAACATATCAAGCTTTTTTGCTATATACACCAGAGCAAACGGCACTCCTATGATACCAGCTTCTAGTGTCGCTGTGCCACTACAGATATAGGCAAACTCCACTTCACACAAAACTTTTCTCGAGTTGTGTTCTATCATAAACATAGATATATCGCCATAATATTTTGCCACAAACTCCTCATCAAAACTATCAGGAATAATCAGTATATGTATCTTGTGTGGTATAGCTTTGGCTATTTGACGAAACACTGGCATAAGAGAACCTATCTCTGCTTTTCTGCTACCGGGCATATATGCTATAGAGTTGTTTGATGACAATTTGCTACAATATCTATCTATCTGGTCCAATAGCGGATGCCCCACATAAGATATCTTCTCTTGGTCTGTATAAAGTCCGGGTTCAAACGGCAATATAGAAAACAGCTTGTCGCAAGTGGTTTGCAAAGTTTGTATCCTGCCCTTTTTCCACACCCATGCTTGAGGCAAAATATAATAATATATCTTTTTGGACGGATATGCTTTTCGTATCTTTTTGGCAAGTGGCAAGTTAAACCCAGAGCTATCCATGAGCAGCACCACATCTACATTTCGTGCAAGGGCTACCATATCGTTGTTGAGTTTAGCGAGATATCTGTAGTTTTTCAAAGCATCTACAAATCCCATGATAGTATGTGAAGTGGTGTCGTAGTCGCTATGTCCTAGCTGTCGGCTATATATACCACTAAACTTTATACTACTATTGAGATGTTTCATAAGCTCTTTTAGATGGATATTTGACGACTTTTCCAATGCCGATACTAGTATATTCATATCTTTCTCCTGTTTGTTGAAGTTATTGTAGCAAAATAAGATAAAACAAACAGATTTATCAAGTTGTTGTTTTATATTTTTATGTTATAATAACTCAAAGGATAGCATATGCCAGACTATGATCTGTTTGAAGCTTTATTAAACACCAAAAAAGAGCTAGAAAAGACGATAAATCTAACCACAGATGAGATAAAAAAGGAAGCTTTGGAGTATTTTAAAAAAAACAAAAAACAAATATTTGATATTTTTATACAAAACAAAACCGACCAACGACAAATATGGCTCACTGCAGGAGCTAGTGGAGCTGGCAAAACTGAGTTTATAAAAAGTCTAAACCATAGCGAAAATATGAATATAGTTGATACAGATGAGATACGAAAACTGTTTCCGTATTATAGTGGCGCAAATGCCGACCTGTTTCAAAAAGCATCTATAAAAGCTGTGGAGTATCTGCTAGACAATTGCTTCAAACACAACTATAGTTTTGTTTTGGATACAAATCTAGCTTCGTATGATGTGGCAAACAAAAACATACAACGAGCGATAAAAAGAGGCTACACTATAGAGATATATTTTGTATATAGCGACTACAAAAGATGCAAAAACCTGACAAAAATAAGAGAAAAAAATGAGAAACGACAAGTCCCAGACGATGTTTTTGATGCCAAAGCTGCAGGTTCTTTGGAGACATTTGGAAAGATTATCGATAGATATGGAGAAAATCCAGATATTCAAGCGACCATCATAGACTTAGAAAGCGATGAAGTTTTGACAAATAACAGTCCAAACAAACAACAAAAAAAGCTAGATTTTTATGCAAAAGAGCTAGGCAAATATCTCAACACCACAAAACATCTGTGACAGACTTAGCTATGGCTAGAGCCTTTTAGTCTCTCCATGAGCTTGATAGTTGATAGGTCTTTGGGGTGGGCTCTGTTTTTTAGATGTCGGATAACTTTGTCAAACTTTTCTTTGTCATATCGTTGTCCTAGCTTGACTTTGGCAGTCGTGCTTTGTGGCACTAGCTTATATATAGCTGTGGCGGATATCATCTTTTTGTATGTTATGTCATCTAGCGGTCTGTATCTGCCCTCTTTTTGTAACTTTTGCATAAGCTTGTCTAGCATGACCACTTTTTCATCATAATCTACCACAAACTTTATATCGCCATCTATCACTACAGATCGATAAAAATGTGTGGCAGGACAAGCCATATCGCTAGTGTCGCCAAAGTACGATGGTATCACAGAATATGCCTCCACCACAGAAAATGAAGCGAAACTATTTGCTTTGATAATGTCAATTTTCTTGCCATTTTTACTGCCGTGAAAATATAGCATATCACTAAACGATACAAAATTGATAGGCAAACTATATGGTCTATGGTCTTTACAAAGTGCTAGTGTGCCATATGTAGCTTTGTTTAATATATCGTCTATAGGGCATCTCTAAAAACCTCTATAGTTCATAGAAGTGGGAAATAAAATAAGATATTTTGCCTAATAATTTTTCAAAGCTATCTGGATAACTTTGAAAATTTTTTGGTGAAATATCCTTTTAGTTCCCCTTCCCTACGGGCTTTCACAGAAACTTTTTGCTAAAGCAAAATCGCCACGGCTAGTTTTGTTTGCTTGTCTGTTATATCAATAGATTGTTTCACTTGGTTTTCTTATATTTTTTGTACATTTTTTATAGTTATATTTGACTCTACATTGCCCGTGTTTACGGTATCCATAGGCTCAAACATCATGACCAGCACCTCATCTTTGGCTACAGGCTTATGCTCTACGCCTCTAGGGATGATGAAAAACTCGTTTTGTTTTAGATCTATATCTTGGTCTGCTAGCTTGATAGTCATAGAACCATCTATCACAAAAAACATCTCATCTTCATTTTCGTGATGATGCCATATAAACTCGCCTTTTAGCTTCGCTATCTTCACTGCTTGAGAGTTTAGCTCACCCAATAGTCTAGGCGACCAATGCTCATGGATCTTGTCAAATTTTTCTTTTAGATTTACTGCTTTCATATTGTTCCTTTATATTTGTTTAGGGTCATCTCTAGCTTGGTTTTTTCTTTTTTGGTTAGTTTAGCTACTACTAGCTCATAAGACTTATCTATCATCTCTTCTAGCACATCATCTGGCACACCGCCATCTATAGATATAGTGTTCCAGTGTTTTTTGTTCATATGATACCCCGGTGTGATACTCTCGTATATATCACGATATGCTATAGCATCGTCTGGGTCGCACTTGAGATTTAGATGAAGTGGATTTTCTAGCCACGACACTAGAGCAAACATCTTGTCAGCCACCTTGTATACTATCACCTCATCGCCAAATGGAAACTCTTTTTTT
>JAOZTH010000066.1 GCA_029939245.1 Arcobacteraceae bacterium | reverse complement strand
ACAATAAAAAATTATATCAAAAATCAAGGACACAGAACAAAAACCTATTCAAAAATTATTAAAGACAATTAAAGTTAGATTTATAGTAAAAAGATACCCCGCATCCGCAGGATTGGGGGAGTATTTTATTACTACGAATAAAGTTTGATAAGCTCCACAATACCACCTATGATAAACTGAACAGCGATAGCCCCCACTATGAGACCCATAAGCTTGGTGATGATATTTTGTCCGGTGATGCTGAGAACTTTTCGTATATGAATAGAGTTGCGAAAGATAATATAGACAAAAATAGCATTGACCATAAATGCCAATATAGTCGTAGCTGTGTGGGCTATGGTTTGTGTGCTTTCGCTTAATATGATGATGGTGCTAAATATCCCCGGCCCAAATAGTATGGGTATAGCGATAGGCACGACAGATAGGTCTTCGTGGCTGTCATCTGGTGTGGTTTTTTTGACTACGACTGTGTCTTGGATCATTTTGATAGACATAAGTAACAGCACTATACCGCCTATAGTTTTGACTGCATTTATATCTATACCAAATATTTTTAACCAAAAATTGCCTGCAAAAAATATAACAAAAAATGCAAAAACTATAGTGATGGTAACTTTGTATGCTACTTGTTTGGTCTGCTCGGAAGTGGTGCCAGAGTGCAACAACGATAGCATAATAGCACTCACACCTATAGGGTCAAGTATCGCAAAAAATGTGATGGTTTGTTGTAAAAATGGTTCTAAATATAGGGGCATTGTCATCGTTTGTAGCCTTTGTTTGTGGTATATTAGCAAAACTACCTGAAATTTTCAAGATAAATAGACACACTGACAAAAAAGAAGCAGAATTGTCACAATTGTAGATATAGCCACCTCTAAAAATCTCTAAGCTCATAGCTTCAGGTTGTTTTGCTTTGCAAAAAAGTTTCTGGGAAAAGTAGCCGTGGCGATTGATGAAGTCCAAACTTTCTATAAACAAAAGATAAAAGATAAAAGCTCAAAATTTCTAGATTTTAAAAGCTGTAGAGTTTTTAGGGAGTGACCCAAAATATAACCACAAAATTTATAAAATAAGTTATAAGTAAATTAAGACAAGAATATACAACGACAAAATAGCGATCATTTGGTCTTTGTTTTATAATCTTTGGTTATAATCATAAATGCTTAAAATATGCATAATACCTAAAAAGGAGAAAGATGAAAAATAGAGATAAAGATTTGAAGGTTTACAATACTGAGATAAACAGCAGAAGAGAATTTTTCAAAAAATCAGCGACTATCACAGTCAGTGCCGTAGCGGCATTGAGTGTGCTAGATCCTGTCAAGGTTCTAGCCGATGACAAAGCTATCACCCATCATGCCCCATGGGGTCAGCAGTGGGGCGACCCAATCACGAAAAATCTATACGGAGTGCCATCGTTATATGAACACAATGTTACTAGACGATATACCAAGCTACTAGCCTCTGGCAACTATAGAGCGGCTATAGCAGTGTCGCCTATACAAGATATAGAGGGGATTATCACACCAAACGGACTGTTTTTTAGTAGAAGTCATGGTGGCACTGCCCACATAGACCCAAACAAGTTTAGGTTGATGATACACGGACTGGTCAAAAAGCCAATAGTTCTGACACTTCAACAGCTCAAGCGATATCCCAGTGTCACTAGGACACACTTTTTGGAATGCCCTGCAAACGGCGGTCAAGAGTGGAGAGCTACTCAATACAACTCTTTGCAGTTTGCAAAAGGTTTCATGAGCTGTGCCCAATGGACTGGAGTATATGTCAAAACTATTTTGAAAGATTTAGGTCTAAAACCACAAGCAAAGTGGATGCTAAGCGAAGGAAGCGACAACTCAGAGATGGGCAGGACAGTTCCTATAGACAAGGTGCTGGACGATGCTATGATAGTATGGGGTCAAAATGGCGAAGCCTTGAGACCAGAGCAGGGCTATCCTGTGCGGTTGTTGCTACCAGGATGGGAAGGTAACTTGTGTGTCAAGTGGCTCAAAAGACTTGAGTTTGCCAGTGAGCCATGGTATGCCAAAGAGGAGACTAGTAAATATACAGCACTAAAGCCAACTGGCAAAGCAGTGCAGCATTTTTATGCAAACGAAGTGAACTCAACAGTTACTAGTCCTAGCCCAGAGATACCATGGACCGATCTAAAAGATGGCGACCTTGTAGAGATAGAGGGTTTAGCATGGTCAGGTATGGGGACTATCACGGCTGTGGATTTGTCGTTTGACGGAGGCAAAAACTTCAAAAAGGCAAAACTCAAAGGTCTAGTGCTACCAAAATGCTGGACTAGATGGAGCTATATGCATAGATACAAAAAAGGCAAGACACTACTGCTGACCTCTAGAGCTATGGACGATGCTGGGTATATCCAGCCTACAGTTGACGAAGAGACATCTGTCATGGGAGTGGAGAGTGTATATCATAGAAACGGACTTGAAACTTGGGAAGTCACGAAGACAGGGGAGGTCAATCATGTACAAATACGATCATAAAATTTTATCAGTAGGTGTTGCAATTTTGTTGTCTAGTGGTATAGTATTTGCTAAAAAAGGTGAATACATACCAAGTGCGGTAGGAACCATGGATAGCCACCCCACTATAGATGGTGGAGTATATCATCCAGTAAAAAACAGCAAGACAGGACCATATAGAGTAAATGAAAAAACTCTCAAAGGCGGATATAAGTTTGGTAGGAAACCTACTAAAAATGAGCTCAAAGCATGGGATACGGATATCATGGCAGATGGCACAGGTCTGCCAAAAGGTAGTGGCACAGTAGAAGATGGCGAAGAGTTATACGAAGCACAATGTGTGAGCTGTCATGGTGACTTTGGTAGTGGTGGTGGAGGCTATCCTGCCTTGTCCAAAGGCGATGCCTATGTTCAGCAAAAAACTTTGAAAAACCAAAGAACCACACCAGATGCCGATGGACCTACACGAGTGTTTGGCTCGTATTGGCCACAAGCTAGCACCCTGTGGTGGTATATACGAGATGGTATGCCACATACGAGGAGCAAAACTCTCAAAGATGACGAAGTATATGCTTTGGTAGCGTATATTTTAAATATCAATGAGATAAAGATAGATGGCAAGCTTGTAGATGATGAATATACTCTAACTAGAGAGAAATTTTTAAGGATAAAGATGCCAAATGCAGACGGATTTGAACCAAAGATAGAAGGCAAAGGCTCACTAGAAAGAGTGCGAAAATACTACAAAAATCCAAAAAACTTCGGAGCTATCAAAGTAGCTTATGCAAAAAGATGTATGAAAAATTGTCAAAAAAAGTCAGCAAAAGTTGTGCGAGTGAGAAACGGCGGTATCAGTGACTTTCAGCCACCACTGTCAAACAAAAAAGATAAGCCAATCGTCAAAAGCACAGGACTAGATGTCAAAAAAGTTTATAAAGATAGCTGTGCCATGTGTCATACAGACGATAGCATGGGAGCTCCAGTAGCAGGCAAAAAAGCAGACTGGCAAGCTAAAAAGAAAAGCGGAGGAATCAAAGGTATTTATGACAGAGGTATAAAAGGCATAAATGTCATGCCGCCCAAAGGTGGAGCTGGTATCAGTGACGATGAGTTTAAAAAAGTGGTTGATTATATGATCAATCTAAAATAAGGAGAAAATATGAAAAGAAGAAATTTTTTGAGTCTGGGTGCTATAGCAGTAGCCACGGCTATATCGCCATCTATCATGATGGCAAAGGATTATAGGAAATCAAACCTATCGGCATGGGAGGGCGACAAAAGCCACAAAGTAGCAGATGCTATCAAGGAGCTATACGGCACAGCTGATACAGTAAAAGAGGGCGTCACTTTAAGTGTCCCAAAAGTAGCAGCAAATGGCGGAGCGATACCCGTGAAATTTTCATCTAGTATCAAGGCAAAATCAGTAGCAGTGCTACAAGACAAAAATCCAGAAAGTCTGGTCGCAGTATTTACAGTGTTTGATGGCACTATCATAGACAATAGTCTCAAGATGAAGATGCAAGAATCCGGTACTATCACAGTGATAGTGCAAGGAGTTGATGGCAAACTATATGAAGATAGCAAATCACTAGAAGTCGCCCTAGGCGGATGTGAAGGATAAGGAGAAATATATGAAAATAAAAGCAAAGATAAAAGGTGACATTATAAAAGTAAAAGCTATGGCAAAGCATATCATGCTACCATACAAAGCGGCCAAAGTCAAAGGTGTAGAGGCAAACTTCATCACCAACTGGAAAGCAACTATAGGCGACAAGGTAGTATTTGAAGTATCTTCAAGTCAGTTTTTGTCAAAAAATCCTATACTAAAATACAAGCTAGACAACAAGATAATAGGAGCAAAAGCAGGAGATAATATCACTATGACTTGGGTAGATAAACTAGGCAAGACAAAGACAGAAACCAAGAAAATCAAATAATTTTCGCTAAATTTTGCAAAAAACTTAGAAAAGTGAAAATATTATGATATAATACCCCAATCGCAAAAGCAATTGGGGTATTTTTGTAGTGATGTACTATAAAGATTTGGACTAATATGCCATAAGATTGGCAAAAAAGGAGAAAAAATGAGAAAATTAGTATTGATGTTGTTGATAGCGACATCATTTGTATTGGCAAGTGAGAAACTAAATGTAGTAGATATAAAAAAAGCAGAGGAGATGTTCAAGGGCAAAAAAACGCTTTTTATAGATGCTAGACCATATAAAAAATATCAGATAGGCACTATCATGGGTTCTATCAATATTGAGCCAAAACTATTTGATAAACAAAAAAGATTTTTGCCTATAAATAGAATAACAAATATCGTGACATTTTGTGGTGGATATGCTTGTAAACTGTCAGACAAAGTAGCAGTGAGACTTCAAAAAGCAGGATACAAAAATGTATTTGCATATAAGGGCGGATATCCTGAATGGAAAGCAGCAAAAAAGCCTATCATGGGATTGGTGCGAAAATCAACCAAACAAACAGGAGCATATAAACCGACTTTGAAACCAGTCGTCATAAATGGTGTCAAGCTATATTTGCTACCAGAAGATGGTGAAGCAAACGAAGATGGTCTCATAGATCAGTTCTGGCTTTATGAACTTATGAAAGATGGCAAAAAAGCACCAAAAGGTATCCATGTAGTAGATGTGAGAAAAGCCTCACAATACAAAGCCGAACATATGCAAGGAGCTATATCTGTGCCGTTTAACAAAGAGAAGCAAACTATAGATACAAGCAAATTTCCAAAAGATGGTGTCGTGGTCATGCATTGTAACGCTGGTATCTTATCGGTAGAAGCAAGGCAATCGATAGATGACGAAGAGTTGCTAAAAAGAGTATTGATATATGATTCTACTTATACTTGTGACAAAAAAAATAAAAATTGTAAATTAACTCCAAACGAAGCTTTGTAGTCCAATAGCACTTTTTAAAACCACCAAAAAGCTAAATTTTGGTGGTTTTGTCATTTTATAACTTTGTTTAAGTTATTTTAGATAAAATAACAAAAAATTCAAAGGCAAAAGATGACATCAACTTTATTTATCACACAATTTGTATTGACTATAGTGCTAACTATAGCAGTGCTACTACAAAAAAGCTCAAGCATAGGGCTAGGAGCATATAGCGGTAGCAACGACTCCGTATTTGGGGCAAAGGGTCCTGCTAATTTCTTGACCAAATTTACATTTATCATAGGTTTTTTGTTTATAGTCAATACTATCACACTGGGCTACCTATACAATCAAGAGCGACTAGAATCTGCCGTGGATACAGTAGATACAGACAGTTTGATACCTGCTAAAATAGACAAGCCAGAAAATTCAGCACCAGTGGCACCAAAAGCTCCGTTATCGCTAGATACAACAGACAGCACAATCCCACAAGCCACACCACAGACAACACCACCATCTAGCAACGGCACGAAGTAAATATATGATAGAGACTATAGATCAAGACACCACACAAGCGATGGTAGCAGGACTTGAAGCACTTAGACGAGACTATAAGACCTTGCGAACTGGCAAAGTAAATCCAGCAGTTTTGGACAATATAACTATAGATTATTATGGCACAGATACACAGTTATCAAAAGTAGCTACCGTGTTGTCTCCAGATGCTACGACTATCACTATATCACCATGGGAGAAAAACCTACTCAAAGATATTGAACAAGCTATATCTACAGCAAACATAGGTGTCAGCCCAAACAACAACGGAGAGACAATAACTCTGTTTTTCCCACCTATGACAGTGGAGCAAAGACACGAATCTGCAAAAAGTGCCAAAGCTATGACCGACCATGCGAAAGTATCTATAAGAAATACCAGAAAACATGCAAACGATATCATAAAAAAGGCACACAAGGACAAAGCTATCACAGAGGATGAAAGCAAACAAAGACTAGATGAGATTCAAAAAATGACAGATAAGTTTAATACAAAAGCAGATGAGATATTTAAAGCTAAAGAAACAGAGATACTAAAAGTCTAAGAGATGGATATAGAAGCTATATATAAAAGCCACGAGGCTTTGTTGGATGGGCATTTTCTACTAAGTAGCGGCTATCACTCATCACGATATTTGCAGTCAGCCAAACTACTAGAAAGCCCAAAAGTAGCAAAAACACTCACAGATGAATTGTCAAAACAGATATCTCAAGCCAATCTAAATATAGACACTATATGTTCGCCTGCCATAGGCGGTCTCATAGCTGGATTTAGTCTAGCTATATCTATGGACAAACGATATATATTTACCGAAAGGGTTTCTGGTGATATGCAACTTCGGCGAGGGTTTAATATACAACAAGGTGAAAATATACTTATATGTGAAGATATCATCACCACTGGTGGCTCTGCTATGGAGTGTGCTGTGGTGCTAGAGAGTATGGGGGCAAATATAGTAGGGTTTGCTTGTCTAGCAAACAGAGGTTTCTGCAAAACTACACAAGACAGCACAGCATCAAAACCCAACTGCACCCTATATTCACACTTGCCACTTTTTGCTCTAGGCAATATACATATAGATATGCACGAGGCAGACAACTGTCCTATGTGCAAAGACGGTGGCACACAGGCTATCAAACCAGGAAGCAGGGCAAATTAGTTGGTCCCACTGTCGTATAGATTTAAAGCATTTGTCGTAGATATGTTTATGATCATGATGCCTATCATGTATATCACGACCTATATCGTATTTGACACAAAAGAACAGATGCAAGCTAGCGACACAGCTCACTGGGTGACTGCTGGAGTGTTTGGAGTTATCGTCATAATATTTTGGCTATACAAGGCACAAACTCCGGGTATGAAAGCCTATGAGATAAAAGTAGTAGACAAAAAAACAGGACAAAATATAGGTATGGTCCAAGCGATAAACCGATACTTGATATTTATGTTTAGTGCTATCACATTGGTGCTATTGTTTGTGCCATTGTTCAAAAAAGAGAAACATATGATACACGATATACTTACAAACAGCTCAGTAGTCAAAGCTTAAGTCGCTACAACATAAAACAATATATAAAATAAAAGGACAAACATATGACATTTGAAAGTTTAAACTTACACGACAAGATACTAAAAGCAATAGCAGATGTGGGCTATACAGAGCCTACACCAATACAAACAAAGGCGATACCGCTAGTGCTACAAGGCAAAGATGTGCTAGCAGGAGCTCAGACAGGCACTGGCAAAACTGCAGGATTTACACTGCCTATGCTAGAGCTTATGATGAAAAAAGATATCAAAAAAGGACGACACCAAGTTCGCTCACTCATACTCACACCTACTAGAGAACTAGCCGCACAAGTAGGCGATGATATAGCGACATATAGCAAATATTTGCCATATACTACAGCTGTGGTATTTGGCGGAGTTGGTATAAATCCACAGATTACGAAGATAAAAAAGGGAGTAGATATACTTGTAGCCACACCCGGGCGACTGCTAGATCTAGTAGGACAGGGCAAACTAGACCTGTCTCGTGTAGAGTTTTTTGTGCTGGACGAAGCAGACAGGATGCTAGATATGGGCTTCATACACGATATCAAAAAGGTGCTAGCCATACTACCACCACACAGGCAAAACCTGCTGTTTTCTGCTACATTTTCAGATGATATCAAAACTCTAGCAGATAGGTTGCTAAACAATCCTACACTCATAGAAGTAGCCAAACGAAATCAATCTGCCGACAATATATCTCAAGTAGTATATCCAGTGGACAAAGGTAGAAAAAAAGAGCTACTATCGCATCTAATACGACAGGAAAACTGGCATCAAGTGCTAGTATTTACTAGGACGAAACACGGAGCAAACAAGCTAGTCAAAGAGCTAGACAAAGACGGCATAAACTCTAGTGCCATACACGGCAACAAATCCCAAACAGCTAGGACCAAAGCACTGGCCGACTTCAAAGCTAGGACCATATCTGTGCTAGTAGCTACCGATATAGCAGCCAGAGGTATAGATATAGACCAGTTGCCTCATGTGGTAAATTATGAGCTACCAAATATAAGCGAGGACTATGTGCACCGTATAGGCAGGACAGGTCGAGCTGGCAACAGTGGCGAGGCTATTAGCTTGGTATGTGTAGATGAGCTGGATTATCTCAAAAGCATAGAAAAACTCATAAAAAAACCTATCAAAAAGATATACGAAGATGGGTTTGATATAGACCCAACTATAAAAGCCCAGCCGATACAAAATGGGCGAGGTGGAGGGCAAAGAGGAGGTGGTGGCAACAGCCGTGGTAGAAACCAAAACAGAACTCAAAATAATTTTGGCGGCGGAGGCAATATCAACTCACGAGGTCAAAGAGGCGGAGGCAACTCTAGAGGCACAGCAAACTCCTCAAGAGGTGCAAACAGAGGTAGATGACAAATACTATTACAGGTCACCTCTAGTCGTGGTTTTTGTCTAGCGAACAGTTGTCTGCCTGTATTCGCTTTTTGTTTTTACTTGTCTAGTGGTATAGTGTTCACACAAAATAGTACCGATTTTTCACTAATTTTTATTCCTAAACGATACAATACAAAAAAGGATAAAAAATGAGTAGAAAAGAAAGACATACACAGCTGACTTCAAACCAAAGGTTGTTTTAACGTTAATAGAGGGGCAAACAAGCTTAAACGAGATAGCAAGCAAATATGAGTTATTGCCTAAAAATA
>JAOZTH010000065.1 GCA_029939245.1 Arcobacteraceae bacterium | reverse complement strand
TATTATACTATTTTCATCTTCTGCTATATCTGTTATAGTTTTTATGGCTTTTTTATCTTTATTTAGAAAATCAATAATAATACTTGTATCTATAAAATATTTCATTGGTGTTCTTCTTGAAGAGTTTGAGCAAGACTTATCAACATTTCTTTTGCTTTTTGTTGTTTTTTCATATTTGGATTGTCTATTTTGTCTTGATTTAAATCAACACCAAAAAATTCGTTTACAATATCACTTAAAAAATAATTATCTATATTTTCTATCTTTTTAGTTTTTACAAACTTATTGTCCTGATACAATTCATAGGCTTCGCCATCTTTTAGTCCTGCTAATACAAGAGGTGAATGTGTTGTTATATAAAAAGTAGTTTTAGGAAAAAACTCTTTGAGTATATTGATAATCTTTGTTTGCCAACTAATATGTAAGTGAGGTTCAATTTCATCTATAAATACTATACCATCTACCTGACTTAAATCATTTTGATTGCTCCAACCACCATATTGTGCTACTATTTCTTGAAATATTTTAACAATAGACACAAAACCTGTTGATAATTTATCCAGAGGAATATTGTTGATAAGTAATTGTCCTTCATTGTAAAGTATTGAAAGACCATATCCCCCACTTTCTTTTTCTGTAACTAACTTCATTGATGGTTCTAGTGTTTCAATTAATTTTAAAACTGTAATAACTTCATTTGTTTTATTTTGGTCTGCTATTACAAAATTTGGATTTACAATAAGTCTTGACACAAACCAATTTGCAATTTCTTCATGTTCTAAACCAATACCATTAATATAGTTCATAGTTCTATGAATACTTTCCATAAATCTACTTTCAATATTGCCTAGTATTTTAATATTATCAGGGTCAATATTATTAGTAAAACCTCTATTTTTTGCACCTATAAAAACTATAGGCTTATCACATAAAAATGAATTGTCTCTGTGAATTGGAATCTCATTGAAGTATATAACATCCCAATTTTGCTTAGTTTTATCTTTGACCTTTATATCATTTATATCTATACTAGATGCTAAATTCAGTAATAATTTTTTAAATTCTATATTAGTTTTTTTATTTAAATATTTACCACTAAATTTAATATCATCACTTCTTTCATTAAACATTGAATGTCTATAAAGTAAAGACTTAGCCATATTTTCCAACAACTGAGTTTTTCCTATACCGTTTTTGCCTATAATACAATTTATCTTTTGATTTTGTTCAAATTCAACATCAAAATCAAATCCTATACCTGCTTGTTCTGTCTTAAATTTATATATCATATTTACTCCTTATATACACTCTATCCAATCAGCTCCGTTGTCTTTCAAGATACAATATGTATTTGTCTTGACGACAGTATCATCAAAGCAACTATCTCTAAATACCACTCTCATAGTTTTGGCTCCAAACTCTTTTTTGAGGTCGGCTATACCATGCACCACATCTAAACCTATGCCACTATCCAGACACACAGCCAATAAAGCGAAGTTTGCCTCTTCGTCCTCATCCATAGGCAATATGTTTGTCTGGTATCGTATGCATCTTACTAGCTTGTCGTTTATCATCTTTACATCTATGCAGTATGATTTTTGTAGGAGTTTGTGCATCTCTAGGTTGTCGCCCTCTATGTATAGATTTTGTGTGGTGTCCCACTCTTTGCTCTGCTCTTGGCACGGTCGCAAAGTCCCTGTAGATGGCGCATGGATTTGTATTTTAGCCATAGTTTTGCCTGTGAGTTTATCCATATATCGCCTTTTGTGTGATTATAACAAAACTTTCTTAATATTGTGTAGATTGTGACCGTGTGGTCGATTTGTCTCGTCTTGACTTGTTTTGATAGATATCAAAAGCAAGTCAGACAAGATACAGACCAAAAGTCTGGTCTGTATAGAAAGGAACTAAAGTTTAGTTTCCTACAACAACATTTTTAGGTCTTGCATGAGAAAATATCCCAGCAGGAACTTCTAGTTTAAACTCTTTGACTACTTTTAGTGTTTTTGAGTCTAGTATCACAAGTTTGTTGCCAAAATATCCGGCACTTACATATAGATATTTACCATCTGCTGTGTATTCAGGAAAATGAGAGTGCCCTCCCACATCTACAGTCTTTGCTACTTCTAGAGTCTTTTTGTCTATAAATTGGATTTTCCCTACTCCACCTCTGTCGCTTATGATGTCTATAGCTATGTATGGGGCATTTGGGTTTGCTGCTGGTGATTCTGATCCACCTGCTACATCTATTTGCTTGATGACTTCAAAAGTTTTTGCATCAAATGCAGTCACTACAGTCTTTTTGCAACTTTTTGCACTACCAAAGTTGGTGCCAAATCCTACAAGTCGTGAACCTATCTTTGTGATAGCTCCAGATCCTGTGTGAGGCACACATCCTGCTGGTATATCTTTGATGACCTTTTTCTTGTCGAAGTCTATCACCGCTAGTTTGTTGTCGTCATAGGCAGCTATGATAAGCTTTTTGCCGTCTGGTGTCAACATAGCATCGTGCAAGTGTCGTCCTACATTTTTGATCTTCGTGACAGGCAGTGATGCTTTGCTAGTATCCATAATCCAAACTTGACCTGACATCTCCAATGCGATAGCCACATAATTTTTATATGGAGTTGCAGTGATGCTTCCAGAGTCAGACTCTATCATCTTGCCTTTATGATTTTTGCCTTTTAGCTTCATGATCTTCACTGGCAACAATGTTTTTGCATCTAGCACAGCTACTGTATTTGGTATAAACGAACCAGTGATGACATATTTGCCGTCAAATGATACTGCCAGAGACGGTCCTGTATATCCTACTTTGATACTTCTAACTGTTTGCATAGAATACAAGTCAACTTTAAACAATCTTCCACCGTCTGTTTTGATATAAGCCCATCTTTTGTTGCTAGGATCAAAGTTTACTATGTGTGGAGCTTTTCTTGTGAGAATTTCCCCTACGATTTTATTTTTGCCATTGAAAAATACAACTTTTGAGTTTTTTCCGTTTGAATAGGTCCCACGGCTTACGACAGCCATCAAACTTTCCATCTTGTCTATAGAATAAGTTGGTTTTTTTGGCAACTTTGTTTCATCTGCTATGTTGACTTCCAAAGAATTTATCATATCCCTTTTGCTCCAAGACAGATCTTCTTTTGGATAATACTTCACCAGCATTGCTAAAGATTTGATCTGCTTTTTGCTTAGTCTATGTTTCCAAGCTGGCATCAAGCTTTTCAAGTTTGGACTTTCGCTTATCATCGCTTCTATCGCAGATACTGGAGTATCTTTGTATTTTGCACTATTTAGAGCAGGTCCTATAAACTTGCCTCTATCAGCTCCGTGACAAGTGGCACAGTTTTCAACAAAAAGCGAATCCACATTTGCTTTGTCGAAACCTGCTTTTTCTAGCTTACCAGCTTGAACTACTTGAACCAAACCTACCAACAACACAGCACACCCTACTACAGAAGTAAATTTTGATTTACCCCACGACGCATTATTTTTCATAATATCTCCTTTTTCGTACCGGTATAAATTTATGGCTATCTTGCCACAACCGACACACCTCTTGTCTAAACTATGAAAATAAACAAAAGTTGTGTATTATAACATAAAATGCATAAAAGTATAACCTAAACTTGAAAAAAAGCAAAAATTTGTTAAATTTATCTTTTTTAGATATAATCGCACTTAAATTTAATAAAAGGACAAAAATGGCAAAACATCAATTCAAGACAGAAGTAGGTCAGCTACTTCATCTCATGACACACTCACTGTATTCACACAAGGAGATATTTATACGAGAGCTAGTATCAAATGCTAGCGATGCTATAGACAAGCTAAACTACTTGCGACTTACAGACGATAAACTCAAAGATGACAAATACAGCGGAGCTATCAACATAAAGATAGACCCTAAAGACAGCTCTATAACTATATCGGACAACGGTATAGGTATGGATGAGGAGGAGCTGCTAAGCTCTATAGGGACTATAGCTAAGTCAGGCACCAAGTCATTTGTAGAGGCCATGAGTGGCGATGCAAAAAAGGACAGCAACTTGATAGGACAGTTTGGTGTCGGGTTTTATAGTGTATTTATGGTAGCATCAAAAGTAGATGTCATATCAAAAAAGGCAGGTCAAGACCAAGCATACAAATGGTCAAGCGACGGCACAGGAGAGTTTGAGCTAAGTAGTTGCACCAAAGAGGACAGTGGCACTGTGATATATATCAAGCTCAAAGAGGAAGAGGCTAGCGACTATACTTCAAAGTATAAGGTCAAAGAGGTAGTCAAAAAATACTCAGACCATATAGCATATCCTATATACCTAAACTACCAAGAGATGGTGACACAAGAGCTAAGCGACGAAGTCAAAAAAGCAAATGAAACTAAAGAGGAAAAAGACAAGACACAGGCAGTTAGCACACTAGAGCAAAAACGAGAACAGATCAACGAAGCAAAAGCCCTATGGACACAACCAAAAGCCAAGCTAAAAAAACAAGAGTATCAAGACTTTTACAAGACAATATCACACGACAGCGAAGAGCCTATGGCATATGTGCATACCAAAGCCGAAGGGGTAAACAACTACACGACACTTTTTTATATACCTACAAAAGCACCTATGGATATGTATAGGGTGGATTATAAACCCGGTGTCAAACTATATGTCAAGCGAGTGTTTATCACAGACGATGAAAAGGAGCTACTACCTACATATCTACGATTTGTCAAAGGTATCATAGATAGCGATGATTTGCCTTTGAATGTCAGCCGTGAGTTGCTCCAAGAAAACAAAATCATGGCAAATATCAAACAATCATCGATCAAAAAGGTGTTAGCCGAGATAAAAAAGTTATCAAAAAAGCCAGACACTTACAAGGATTTTACAGCACAATACAACCGCCCACTCAAAGAGGGAGCATATCAAGACTATACAAACAAAGATGCCATCATGGAGCTGATACGATACAAATCGACCCACGATAACGAAGTTATGACATCGCTAGAGGACTACAAAGCACGAGCCGCTACAGAACAAAAAGCGATATTTTATATAGTAGGCGATAGCGAAAATATGCTACGAAACTCACCACTACTAGAAAGTTATACCAAAAACAAAATAGAGGTGCTGATACTAGACGACAAAGAGGTAGATGAAGTAGTAGCACCATCGCTAGGAAGTTATAAAGAGTGGCAGTTTAAAGATATATCATCTGTAGATGCTCCTGCAACTAAAAAAGACGAGAAAAAGGAAGCCGAAACCAAAAAAGAGTTTGAATCACTGACGAAAAAAATCAAAGCCATACTAGGCGATGAGGTCAAAGATGTGCAGATAACCGACAGGTTAAACACCTCGCCATCGTGTGTCATAAAAGACCCAGACGACCCTATGGCACAGATGGCAAGTATGATGAAAGCTATGGGACAAGAAGTGCCGCAATCCGCTCCGATACTACAGATAAATCCAGACCACAATATAGTCAAGTCGCTGAACAAAACAGAGGACAAAGTGCTGATAGAAAACATATCGCACCTGCTACTAGACCAAGCGAAGCTAAGCGAAGGGCTAGATATCAAAGACACAGTATCGTATATAAATCGTGTCAATACAATGCTCGGTATGGCTATAGACAAGTAGTGAAAAAGCTCGTAGGGTTTATCACTTCTAGCTACCCAAATCCCAACTTCACGGTGGATTTGGTGCTATCTATGGCGGAAGCTGGTATGGATATAGTAGAACTAGGTGTGCCGTTTAGCGACCCAGTAGCAGATGGTGCAGTGATAGAAAAGGCGAGCCATGAGGCTATAAAAGCTGGCTTTCGTTTTGATGATATTTTTACTATATCATCAAAAATAGTAGGCACTATAGATACATATACCATGGGATATACAAATATGTTTTATAGATACGGTATAGAAAACTATATCAAAAAGGCTAGTGAAGTGGGTATCAAAGGCACACTCATCCCAGATATGCCATATGAAGAAGCGGTGGTGTATGCAGACTTACAAAGACAACACAACCATAAGTTTGTGGATTTTGTAGCTCCTACAGATGACAAAGAGAGGATAAAGCATATTTTAAAGTATAGCTCAAACTTTGTGTATCTTGTAGCATATGCTGGTATCACAGGTCAAGCTACACGGACAGACCTATCGCAAACTATCGCAAACATACGACAAACTACCGATACTCCTATATATCTAGGATTTGGAGTAGATGAAAACAATGCCAAAAAAAAGGCAGTAAATGTAGACGGAGTGATAGTCGGAACCGCTTTTGTGAGAGATCTTTTGGACGAAAGTTTGAACTTTAAAGAAAAGTTGGATATAATAACCAAAAAAATAAAGATGATAAAGGATCAAATATGTTAAAAAGATTGAGTTTAGTAGTAGCGGTGGCAGTTTTGTTTGCAGGATGTGCCAAGATGGATAAACAAGGAAGAGGTTTTGTAGTAAATATATCTATGAAGTCTATCAATAAAAATGTGAAGAAAAACTTTCCTATGGACAAAAAGATAGGCGAAGGTATGTTTGGTGGTGTTGTCACGCTTCTTGACCCAGAAGTTGCTGGCAAAAGTGGCTCGGACAAGCTGGCTATCGGTGCAGGATTTTCATTTAAGACAAACCTGTTGCCAACAGTTATCAAAGGTGCGGTGTCGTTAGCAAGCGGTATTAGATATGAAAAAGCAACAAAATCTCTATTTTTGCACAAACCAGAAGTTCAAGAGATAAAGCTAGGCAACACAGCCCTGTCAAAATATATCTCCAAAGAACAAAGAGAACAGATAACAGGGCTGCTGGTAAAAGCGTTGAAAAAAGAGAAGATACACACACTAGACAAAAACGACTACAAAACAGGCTTTGTCAAAGCTGTGAGGGTCAATAACGGTAAAGTAGAAGCCGTAGTCGGATTTTAGCCTGATATTGTAGGAGTTTGGTATGTTTGGTATGGGATTTATGGAGATATTGTTTATAGCGGTCATCGCTATCATCGCTCTAGGACCAGACAAGCTACCAAATGCTCTAGTGCAGATGGCAAAGATGTTCAAAAAGATAAAGCACGGCATAGACGATGCGAAGTCATCATTAGATAGCGAACTTCATATATCACAGATGAAAGAAGAGGCAAACAGTCTCAAAGCAAACTTAGAAAACACCACTATGAAGCTAAACTCAGGGTTGAGCGATATAGTAGATGAGACCAAACAGACCAAAAAGCCAAAGATATCAAAAAAGTCCAAAACACCCAAAAACCAAGAGAACATAGAGTTTGAAAAACCAAAGACCAAATAATGTTTGAAAATATCAAGCCTCACTTAGCAGACCTACGAAAACGACTGACTATATCTATGCTAGTGCTAGTAGCGGCGTTTTTCGCTTGTTTTGCTGTGTATGAGCCGATATTGGGCTGGATGATGGTGCCGGTGAATGCTGTGTTGCCAGAGGGTTCGCATATGGTAGCCATAGAGGTCCAAGAGACCTTTTTCACGGCACTCAAAGTATCGTTTTTTGCTGGATTTATAGTGTCGTTGCCTATAATTTTCTGGCAGTTTTGGTTGTTTGTAGCTCCGGGACTATATGAAAACGAAAAAAAGTTTGTCATACCGTTTGTATTTTTTGCTACTTTGATGTTTTTGATGGGTGCTAGCTTTGCATACTATATAGTCGTGCCTATAGGGTTTGAGTTTTTGATAAATTTTGGCAGCACAGTTGTAACCGTGCTACCAAGTATCGGCAAATATGTAGGGTTTTTTACCAAACTACTGTTTGGATTTGGTGTGGCATTTGAGTTGCCTGTCATCACATTTTTCCTAGCGACCGTGGGGCTTGTGTCTGACAAAACCTTGAAAGACTTTTTTCGCTATGCGATTATCATGATATTTATATTATCAGCTTTACTCACTCCACCAGATGTTATCACACAATTTTTGATGTCAGGACCACTCATACTACTATATGGAGTCTCTATACTTATAGCAAAAGCGATAAATCCACACAAAGAAGACAGCACAGACGAAAGCGACGAGGAGGAGTATTAGCTACTACACATCTGCTTATGATTTTTCGCTACCACAGCACCACATAGCTACCAAGCCAGTATATCCTGCTACGAAAGCACGGCTTCTCATATACGACAGAAACACAGGGCAAACTATACACGAAACTTTTGAAAATATCATGAGCTACTTGCCAGACAACCTGTCGGTATATCTCAACGATACCAAAGTGATAAAAGCCAGGATATATGGGCAAAAACCCACAGGCGGCAAGGTAGAATTGTTGGTTTTGCGATACATAGATAAATTTCATTGTATGGTATATATCAAAGGCAAAGTTCATGCAAATACACAGATAAAATTTCAAGATGGTTTAGTAGCAAATATATTGGAAGTTTCAAATGATGGCTCAAAGATAGTAGAGTTTATAAGACAAAATCACAAACTAACATTTACAGACCTTGTAGGGATATTGGAACACATAGGACATATTCCCCTGCCATCTTATATCAAAAGAGCAGACGATACGGACGATACGACAGACTACCAAACTATATTTGCCAAACATTATGGAGCAGTAGCATCGCCTACGGCATCTTTACATTTCGATAAAAAGTTGTTTGAAAGTTTTAAACAAAAATATGACCTAAACTATCTCACACTTCATATAGGAGCTGGCACATTTAAGCCTGTAGATGTAGATGATATACGGGATTTTGCTATCCATCGTGAGGTATATGAGATACCAGACAAAACTATAAAAGCCTTGCAAAACAAACAAAACAAAAATATGTGCATAGGCACCACAGTTACTAGAACTTTGGAGTATTATTATAAAACCAAACAGCCTAAAGGTTTGTGCGACCTATTTTTGCATCCTTTAAACCCCCCACAAATAACAGATATATTGCTAACTAACTTTCACTTGCCAAAATCAACTTTGATAATGCTAGTAGCTTCTTTTGTAGGTGTCAAAAAAACATTGGAGTTATACAAAGATGCCATAGATAGGGACTATCGCTTCTATTCTTATGGCGATGCTATGCTGGTGCTGTAAAGTTTTGGATAGTATCTATGATAGCTATAGTATCTGCTTTGTGAGATGGGCTTAGCATACCAAATATTTTCATCATCTCTAAGATTATGAAGCAGTTTTTTTGGTCAAACACAAACACCGA
>JAOZTH010000064.1 GCA_029939245.1 Arcobacteraceae bacterium | reverse complement strand
GGTTTGTAGCAGATGCCACGACTCTATCTTGTCTCATGATATTTTTCATAATACGACTCCTTTTTTGTTTTAGCTTACGCTGTGGTATACTATATCATAAAATGTTGAAGTTTACCAAAAAGTGAAGATATTTTGCGGTTTTAATCCAATTTGAGTTAAGTATGCATTCCCAACGAGGACATTGGGAACGAGGTGAAAATTCAAACCCATCAACATTTGCTGTGATTTTAAACCATATCGGAACCCTAAAGCGATAGCTTAGGGCCAATCGTTCGACTAGCGATAATGTTTGGACATATATAATTTGCTGTGATTTTCATGTTTGGCCCCAAGCAAGCTTTCACAGAAACTTTGGACTTCGTCCAATCGCCACGGCTACTTTTACAGAAACTTTGGACTTCGTCCAATCGCCACGGCTACTTTTGCCGAAAATTCAAACCCTTCTGTATTTATAACAATCATAAAAAAGCAAAACAAAGATAAGTTAAATATTTTATGATATAATAGACACACAAAAAGGATAGCATATGAATACTACAGGTATAGGTGAAAAAGAACTACTAGAGATAGAGACACTCAAAGCAAATATGGCAAAAACATTTCACGACACACAGATGGATATGAAACGATTTGACTTAGAGCTTTCAAAAAAAGGCAACGAAGGCTGGAGACTTGCTATGTATGGCATAGCTGTAGGTCTGGGTGGCACATTTGCTATAGCCAAAACTATAAGTCTGCTAGGTTGGGTTGGTTGAGCATGTAGCCGTGGCGATTGCACGAAGTCCAAAGTTTCTATAAACAGAACTCAACAATATGAAAAGCTATCCTCAAGCTATGAGCTTGTTATTTAATCAGAGAGTTCATATTAATTTTCTCAAAATATCTTTTTATTATCGGTTTTTTGTAGCGGTTGGGTGTTGAGGGCTTTTTTTTACATAATTATCAAACGAATCGCCCATAGCTTGCACAAAAGGGCGAAAAAATGGCGAGTGTCCATATAGTAGGCTAAACTGCTCTTTTGATACTTCGTATGATTTGCCAACTATAGCATAAAGATACAAAGCAGACGCCAGTGAAGTCCTATCTGCTCCGCCGATACAGTGTATCAGTAGCGGTTTTTCGGCATCTTTCATAAGCTTTACAAGCTCTTTGGTTTGGTTGAAGTCTAGGAACTTTTTGTTTGATAACTTGTGATTTATATGTGTTATGTCAAACTGTTTTGCTATATTTATCTCATCTTTGTATATATCTCTACTTGATGTGCCGTTTAGATTTATGATAGTTTTCAGCTCATATTTTTTGGCATAGTATGTCAAGTTGTATCTGTTTAGCTCTCCAGAGCGATAAACTCTGTCATCTATAGTCCAAAAGTTGCCCAAGATATGTATGTCTGCAGCGACCAATAACACTAACAAAACCAACACATATGCTGTATATTTTGATATTTTTTTCATTTATTTCCTTTGTTTAAGTTTATTTCGATAAAATTCACAATCGGTCGCGTAACTCAGTGGTAGAGTGCTACATTGACATTGTAGAAGTCGTTAGTTCAACTCTAATCGTGACCACCACTACTTACCAATCTTTTGTATTTATAATAAGCCTTCGTCTTAACTATCTTGCCATCTCTGTCATCTACTAGCCCATATCCAGCAGCTATAAGCTGGTGCCAATATACTCTTTTTATCATAGGATATCTTGAAGCGATAGAGAGATAATCAACCATATACTTAGTATAGTCCTCCATACTCACACACTCTAGCTCACTCGTGGGAGCATACGGGGCTGTGTTTTTTAGAGGCCAGTTTGTCTCTGTGATATATATACCATCTGCTGTTTTGGGCGAAAACTTCACTATGCTACATAGAAACTTGATCTTGTTTGCCAGGTCAAAAAGCATCATCTGTCTGTTTTGTGGAGCTCCTCGCCTATCTACATATAGTAGCGATGATACCTTGTCGTATTTTATAGCAAAAAAGTTATACAAAGTCCGTATAGTCCAATGATACTCAAAATCTATCACAGATGAACCTACTAGTTTGATGTGTGGAAATCTCTCTGTCTTGAGGTCGTAAATAGTTTTATAAAACTGTAGATACTCTGTAGCATCTATAAACTGCCATTTGATACGGTTGATGGCATTGCCTATCATAAACTCATCTGTGATACCGTCAAACTTTTCAAACACAGCCGTGATACTTTGTCGCAACAGTTCCGGGTCTTTTATGTGTCGTCTGTCTTGGATTATATTTATCAGTATTTGTCTGTTTTTGAAGCCACGAGCAAACTTGACATAGTCCTCTATGTTTTGTATATCGTTTAGAAATACTCGTATCTGTATAGACGATACGTCTAGTTCATCTACTAGCTCAAACTGTTTGTCGCCTTTGTCCATATTTACACACAGACCAAAAAACTCTTTTGTCTTTTTGTTTGGTCGTGGTCGGACAAAAAGTCCAAACAGAAAAAGCCACGGATATAGTAGCAAGGTAGTCGCTATTAGCTTGGCTAGTTGCCATAAGTTGCCTGCTCTTAGAGTTTTTTTGGCTTGGGTGCTTAGAACTTTTGGCTGGTCGCTAAACTTGTCCCACTTGAAGCTATTTGTCTTTTTCATCTGTAACTATACTAAAAAACAGCTCGTTTATCTCTGTATGGTCTTTGATAAACTTGTTTAACTCATCAAGCTTCAAGTTTTCTATCTGTTTGAGAGTAGTTTTGTCATGGTCTTGTGGCAAGCCTTTGTAGTATAGGTCAAGTGCCTTGTGTTGTCGCTGACTAAAGGTCTCTGTTTTTAGCGGTGTAGAGCCTATGAGAAACTTTTTTGCCTTGTCTAGCTCATCTTGGGTGGCACCATCTGTGGTGAAATCTTTGATAATATCTTTGACTAGAGAGACTGCTTGTTTTTGTTTGGTGGTATCTGTCTGCATATATCCTGTGAAAAGTTCGTGCGATCGTTGCATAGAAGTGTAGCTATAGACACTATATGCAAGACCTCGCTTGACTCGTATCTCCTCCATAAGCCGACTACCAAAGCCACTGCCACCTAGTATAAACGAAGCGACTTTTGCTATATAAGAAAGCTCACTGTCGTATCGTAGATGATAAGCCGAACCAAAATATATGTATGACTGTTTGGTAGGTTTGGTTGTGATCTTAGTAGCTGGTTTTTGGGTCATATCTATATGTGGTATCTTGCTTGTCGGTTTGTCTTTAAGTATATGCAAAGTGGGCTTGACTATCTCTAAAAGTTTGGCATAGCTTATATCACCACCGCCTACTACTATGAGGTTGTTTATATTTAGTAGCTTTTTGTATCTAGCTTGTATGTCCGTTTTTGATATAGTCTTGATAGCTTTTATCTCGCCTAAACTTCCATGTGATAGTGCTGTGCCTTTGTGCATCATATTTTTAAGCTGCTTAGATGCTACATAGTCAAAGTCCGAACTTTTTTGTCGTAGTATAGATATCTGTCTGGTCTTTAGCTTCTCTATAGTTTGTGTCGTGATATTTGGGTCTTTTAGAAGTCTGTTTAACAGTCGCACTGCTTCATCTTTATACTCTACAAGACAGCTTAACTCTATGACAAATGTCTCAAATCCAGTATGAACCGATAGCGATATTGCCTTACTCTCTAACTGCTGGGCAAACTTAGTCGCACCATCTTTTTTGGTGCCGTCGTTTAGAAGTCTTGCTAACATATACGACAGACCCGGTTTGTCGCCGTCTAGGATTGATCCGCTGTTTTTAAATACCAACTGTAGATTAAATATACGAAGTTGGTCGAAGTTTTCGTATATTATAGGCACTTTTGTGTCATTGTGCTGGATAAATTTAACTTGCGATGCCATACCACTGCCTAAAAAAAATATAAAAAATAGTCCTATCCATCTTGTCATCTTTTGTATATGTGAGTGAGTTTCTCACCGCTTAACAGATGAAAATGCAAGTGTGCCACCTCTTGTCCGCCATCGTCTCCTGTGTTTGTGACTAGCCTGTATCCGCTTTTGCTTATGCCTAGCTTTCGTGTGAGTTGCTGGATAAATATAGTCATATCTGCCATGAGACCACTAGGCACTGCTTCAAATGATTCTATGTGCTGTTTGGGTATGATGAGCAGATGAGTTTTTGCTATCGGGTTTATATCTTTGAAACACAAAAAACCATCGTCTTGCATGACTATATCGCTAGGTATCTCCCCGGTAGCTATCTTACAAAACAAGCACATCATTGAGTTCCTAGCAATGCTCTGTATTGGTCACAAAAGTTGTTGTCATCATTTTCTCTAGCTTTCATGGCTGTTCGGGGGTGTTCGTTTAGCTGACCTGTGAGCATGTACGGCACAGAGTAGCCCCAGTCGAGCTGCTTTTCTAGTGGCACCATAAACTCTTCTATAAACTTCAACACAGGCATGAGTTTGTATTTTGGATTTTTCAAAAACCCTATGAGCAACTCCATAGGACAGTTGCCAGCTCCTCGTCCAAGTCCAGATATAGTTACATCCAATACACTCGCACCGTATATCATAGCTTCTATAGTGTTAGCATAGGCTAGCTGGATATTGTTGTGTGTATGCACTCCTACTAGCTTGCCTGAAGCTTTGGCTACTTTCATATATTTGTTTGCTAGTAGACTTATCTGCTCTGGATAAAAGGAACCAAAACTATCTACTAGATATATAATATCTACAGATGTTTTGCTCAAAACTTCCAGTGCTTCGTCTAGTTCATCGCTCATCGCTTTTGATATTGCCATGATATTTATAGTGGTCTCGTAGCCTTTTTTGTGTGCATCTTCTATAAGCTCTATGGCTGCTGGTATCTGGTGTATATATGCCGCTACTCGCACCATATCTACTACTGAGTCTTTTTTGGGTTTTAGCTCATCTTTGACTGTCCTGCCTATATCGCTCATGACTGCTATCTTTAGGCTAGTGTTATTTTTGCCTACTATTTTTCGTATATCCTCTTCGGCACAGAAGTTCCACTTGCCAAACTCACTAGGACTTTGGATAGTGGCAGAGTTGTTTTTGCCTATCTCCATATAATCCACTCCTGCCTTGATACAAGTGTCATATACTGCCTTGACAAACTTATCTTCAAACTGAAAATTGTTGACCAATCCGCCGTCTCTTATGGTGCAGTCAAACACCTTGACATCTTTTCTAGACATCATCATCGTTCCTATTTTATCCATCATTTTTCCTTGTCTATATATGCTAGTAGTTGGGTGAAAGAATTTTTGAAATCCTCCAGACCATTTGTCAGTAGTTCGTCCGATACTTTGTCTATATCTATGCCTACTCTTTTGGATCTTATCACATCCATATACTCTTCGCACTGTTTTTTGGTGATTGTATCCAATGTTCGCTTAAACTTCTTAAAAACAAACGAATTTATAGCTGATAACGGCGCGGTATTTACACTATGTGGTAGCATAAGTTCAAATATATAGTAGTATTGTGGCAGATAATCTTGTTTGACACCAGTAGATGCAAAAAGTGTCCGTATGTTTCGGTTGCCATCTCTTTGCACTTCATAATAACAGTTTGTAGCATTGACAACACCTATGCGGTCTTTTGGCATATGTTTGCAAATATCGTTGCAAACTCTGTCAAAACGACTCACAAACACAGAGACTACAGCTCTAGTTTCTTTGTCGCTTTTTGCCATACCTTTGGCTAGTGACACAGCACAATCACGAGCTTGTGTAGGACTAAATACCAAAGTAGCATTGATATTTATACCTCTACTAGCTAGTAGTTCCATAGCTTCTATGCCCTGCGGAGTGGCTGGGACTTTTATCATAAGGTTTGGCTCCTGTATAGCTTTGTGTAGTCTTGTCGCTTCATCTATAGTGGCATCTCTATCGTGGCAAAAGTTTGGATCAACTTCCAGCGATATATAGCCGTCATCTTTGTTTTCTTTGTATAGAGGATATAGTAGCTTCGCTGCAAATTTTATATCTTCTATAGCTATGGTTTCGTATATATCTTTGGTGCTTTTGTGTTTCAACGCTCTTATCTTCTCTTTGTATATATCGCTGTTTTGTATGCTAGAGGCAAATATAGTAGGGTTGGATGTAGCTCCGTGTATCTTGCCACTATCTATCAAATTTTTGAACTCGTCTCGCAAAAAATCATGCTCTATAAAATCACACCATACGGTGAAATTTTGTTGTTTTAAACTCATATTTATCCTTTTGTGGTATTGTAGCGAAAAAAGTTTATGTTTAGGATATGTGTTTAAGTTTTGTTTGATATAATATAAATATTTTGGATTAAAAGGATTTAAATTGGTCAAAGGAAAGTTAAACGAAAGGCACACAGAGGATATAGTCCGAGAACACTTCAAAAATGACAAGCTATTTAGCAAAATAAATCTAGAAGAGCAAATATCACAAATACCAAAGATAAACAAACTTCTAAAAAATGCTTCAAAAAGTGGCGGTGGTAGAGGTATGCCGGAGTTTATCATCACGATAAATGACGAAAAAAAGCTGTTGATAGTAGTAGAATGCAAAGCTGATATATTAAAACACGAGAGCAAAACTAGAGACAAATACAAGGATTATGCTGTAGATGGTGTTTTGTTGTATTCATCGTATTTATCGGCAGAATACGATGTGCTGTCTCTAGCAGTAAGTGGCACAAACAAGCAAAATATAAAAGTATCCTATTTTCTACAAACCAAAGAAAACGACAACCAGACAAGAATTTTCGGCAACAGACTGATAAGTATAGACGATATTTTGTCAGGACTTCGACAAGACACTGCCAAAAAAGATGAAAAACATGAACAACTACTAGAATACTCTCAAACTTTAAACTACCAACTACACAAACTCAAGATAAAAGAAGACAAAAGAAGTTTGCTAGTAAGCGGAGTGTTGATAGCATTGGAAAATAAGGATTTTTATAGAGATTATGTAGGACTATCAAGTAGCAAAATATTGGCAAATACTCTCACTGATACGATACAAGAACAGCTAAACATGGAGGACTTACAAGGCGACAAGATAGGCAAACTTATGGAAAATTATAGTTTCATCAAGACCCACCCCAGCCTAACACAGCCCAAAAAAACACAAGACCTAAAAGACCTAAAAGAACTCATAGATGATATAGACGAAAATATAAACGGCTATGTGAGGACATACAAGTATTATGATGTTTTGGGACAATTTTATATAGAATTTTTGAGATACTCCAACTCAGACAAAGGGTTGGGTATAGTTTTGACTCCGCCACATATCACAGAGTTTTTTACAGATATAGTAGATATAAAGACCACAGACATAGTGCTAGACAACTGCACAGGCACTGGTGGATTTCTAGTGTCGTCTATGAAAAAGATGATAGAAAAATGCAAAGGCGACACGGCACAGGAAAAAACCATCAAAGCATCGCAACTATATGGAGTAGAATACCAGCCAGAGATGTATCCACTAGCAGTGTCAAATATGTTTTTGCACGGCGATGGCAAGAGCAATATCTTTAGTGGAAGCTGTTTTGACAAAGAGATAATAGAGCTATCAAAAAGCAAAAAACCCACTGTGGGACTTTTAAATCCTCCTTACAAATCAAACAAAGACGACATAGAGGAGTTTGAATTTATCCTAAACAACCTCGACTGCCTACAAAAGCACGGTCTGTGTGTGGCTATCATCCCTATGAGCTGTGTGTTAGCCCAAACAGGTGAGCGACTACGACTCAAAGAAAGGCTACTATCCAAGCATACTCTCAAAGCTGTTTTTTCTATGCCAAACGAACTATTTAACAACTCAAAAGTAGGTGTGGTATCTTGTATCATCGTAGCTACAGCACATATACCGCACCCTAGTAGAAAAGAGACATTTTTTGGGTATTTCAAAGACGATGGACTATACAAACGAAAAACAAAAGGCAGGTTTGACTATGACGACAAGTGGCGAGATACAAAAGAACAATGGCTAAACTTATATGAAAACAACAAAGAAAAGCCAGGCTACAGTGTCACAAAAAAGGTTACAGCAAGCGATGAGTGGTGTGCGGAAGCATATATGCAGACAGATTATGCTACACTAACCCAAGAGGATTTTCAAGATATTGTAAACAATTATGTGGCATTTGGGGTAACCCATGAAGCTATCTAGGGTCAGTGAAATATTTGATGTGAGATATGGAGTCAATCTAGAACTATCCAATATCAAAAAAGAAAAAAACGGCATAGCATTTGTATCAAGGACAGAAAAAAACAACGGCTTATCGGCAAGAGTTAAGCATATGAGTCATATAGCACCAAATCCCAAAAATACTATATCGGTAGCTGGTGGTGGCTCTGTCATGGCTAGTTTTTTACAAAAAGAGCCTTATTATAGCGGTAGAGATTTGTATTATCTCAAGCCAAAGATAAAGCTCACAGATATAGAGATGTTATATTATTGTATGTGCTTAAGGGCAAATAGATATAAATACTCATTTGGCAGACAAGCAAACAAAACACTACGAGACTTGCTGATACCATCGTCCGATGCTATACCTGTGTGGGTTTATGAGACAAAGATACCGAAGATTGTCAAAAAGCCTATCATAGACAAAAAACATGATTTAGATATAAAAAATTGGCAATATTTCAATATAGTAGATTTATTTTGGGTCAAAGGCACTAAAAGTTTTACAAAAATCGAGATAAAAGAATACAACACAGGTGCTTTTCCTTATGTTGTAACCTCATCAAAAAACAACGGAACACAAGGTTTTTATGACCATCATGCAGAAAAAGGCGGTGTCTTGACTATAGATTCTGCTACCGTTGGAAGTTGTTTTTATCAAAAAAATAATTTTTCTGCTAGCGACCATGTGGAAAAACTTATACCAAAATTTACTATAAATACTTATGTGGCATTATTTATAACTACTATAATAAATCAAGAAAAATATAGATATGGCTATGGTAGAAAATTTGCACAAATGAGAATAAAAAACACAAAAATCAAACTACCATCAAAAGAGGGTGAACCACACTGGGAGTTTATGGAAAATTATATCAAATCATTGGATTATTCGGCTGCATTAGCTGACCAAAACCAAAACAACAAAAAGGACAAGATATAAATATAGAAAACTTAGAAAGCATACTTTTGTCAAAAAACGGCTCAAAAAAAAGAGTTTCCATTTGGCGATGAGGTGATAGTATACAAGGTGGCTGACAAG
>JAOZTH010000063.1 GCA_029939245.1 Arcobacteraceae bacterium | reverse complement strand
AATGGACAATAAAAACAAGAAGCTGTTAGATAGCTATAAAATGGGATGTGACACAAATCTTGTCTCATGGTGTCGGTTGTTTGTCCTATTTTTCGTATTAGGCTTAATACCACCTAAGAATAAAGATTATTTTGATACAATAACAAAAAGGCTACAAAATGTCATCTTATGACCCCCACAATATAGAAAAAAAGTGGCAAACGTATTGGACTACAAACAATAGTTTCGAGCCACTAAACGAGAGTTCCGGCAAACCCAAAAAATATATCCTAAGTATGTTTCCATACCCTAGCGGCAAGATACATATGGGGCATGTGCGGAACTATTGTATAGGCGATGTGTGTGCTAGGTATTATCGAAAACAAGGCTTCAATTTGTAGCAGATGAAGCTTAAAGTCGCTGTTTGTTTTGGCTGTTTTATAGTTTTTGTATTTGTCTGGTATCGTGCTGTGTTTTATTTTTTAAATACAAATATATGCTCATGCATTATCAACAAAAAATTATAATCTTTTGACCTATTCGCCCAAAATCCAGTAGCCTTGCAGTTGTGCTGCTGTTTGATAATATCCTCTTTTAGCACAAATCCAACTTTCAGAAATCTTTCCATGACCTTATATGCCAGTGGCTGATACATCTTGTTTCTTCTTGTATCGCCTATAAGCACGGCACAGTATTTCTCTTTTTTTAGAACTCTATGGAACTGCTTCGCCACTTTTTCTATCTCATCACAAAACTTGTCCAAGTCGTGGATATTTGACAAGTCTTGGTCTATCTGTTTGTCGGAGTATTTTATGATATCTACATATGGTGGGTGGTTTAAAATAAAGTCTATAGAGTCGTCTTGTAGCATCGGTAAACTTCTGCTATCGTTTAGATCTAGCTTGATCTTTGGATCGTAAATGCTATCAAACTTCAAGGCATCTTTGCAAATATCTATGGCATTTGGATTTATATCAAGTCCCAGTAAGTTTCTGTTTAAGAGCTTACACTCTATGGCTGTAGTCCCGCCGCCTATCATAGGATCGAGCAAATAGTCGTTTTCTACAGAATATCGCAAGATCAAATTTCGCACAACTTGTGGCGACCAATTGCCTCTATATTTGCTCTTGTGTGTCGCCCAATTTCCTCTGCGAGCAAAGCTCCATATCGTAGAGCATTCTAGTTCAAAATTATCTGGATTAAGTTTTTTCATTTATTGTTATTTACTTTTTTGTAGACTTTTTTCTACATTCTCTACACCAACTTTGATTTCTCATGGAGGCTTGGTCGATATTTCTAAACCCAAATTTCTTTTCCAACTCTTGATAGTCTATCGCTATCTCAATCTTGCATTTAGGGCATATATGTGGTAGTGTTATTTGTCCGCTTGACATAATTTTCCTTTTTGGTCTATTTTGATACTGGCAATCCAATTTTATATAAAGGCAAATAATCAAAATAATATTTACAATTCATATCGATGATAAAGTCCAAGGTATCTTTATATTTTGGATCACGAAACCAATCGTTCAAAACATAGATATATTCTACTTCATAATTTAAAGGAGCAAACAACTTCCTGTATTGTCTCAGTTTAAAACCACACGTTTGTAATTTTTCATCGACTGAACCAGCCACTTCTTGATATTTCATCTCGATGATGAAAAGTGTATTTTCTTTGATTACATATATGGCATCATCTGGCAACAGTTTTTTAGATAAAATGTCTTTCCAATTTACTTTTTGGGTTTCCAGATAGATATACAAAGCATGTTGCTTAAAAGCACTTGCTACAAAGTTATCTTGAAAATAAATATCATACCATTTGCTCTTGGATTTTGAGCTAGGGTTTAGCCTACATTCGTAGCCATCTACGGTGTCGTTGAGATATGTGACTATATCAATCCTACCTTCAAAATTTATACCAGTCTGTGTGTTGCCTCCACCTATACCGCCTTTTATCATCGTTTGTTCCTTATCAAAACTTCGTTTATCTTTCCTCTACCACTACTTTTGCTATTTATAAATCTATTGGCTTGGATGAGATTTATCTCATAATCTCTATACAAATTTTTGATAAATTGTGTGTCAGAATTGCTATGCAACACATAGCACCCAGCTTTGTCTAGCTTGTCAAATACTTCGTAAAGTTCCTTTTGCTTGACTTCTAAAAATTTATTTTCATTGTAAGCTGTGAAACTAGAAGTCGCATTTAGAGGATAATACGGCGGATCAAAATATATCAGATCATCTTTGCTCGTGTTGTCCATAACTTCTCCAAATGGCTTGTTTGAGATAGTGGTATATTGCAAAGCCTCACTAGCACTATATATCGTATCTCTGTCTGCTATATTTGGGTTTTTGTAGCTTCCTATAGGTGTGTTGAAATATCCTTTTTGATTTACTCTATACAGTCCGTTGAAGCAAGTTTTGTTTAGATATATAAATCTCGTTGCTCGTTGAATATCGGTAAGATCCAAAAATTCTGTCATACGATCTATCTGTCTTGTCTTATAATAAAACTCCGCAGTGTGTCGCTCTTTGTAGTCGTCTAGCTGGTTGATTAACTCATCTGGAGAGTTTTTGACCATGTTGTATGTATTTATAAGCTCTGTATTGATATCGGACAAAAATATTTTCTTGTCCTTTAGCAATCCTCTCGAATATAGCTCAAAAAACACAGCCCCACCACCCAAAAACGGCTCATGGTAGCTCTCAAATCGTGTAGGAAATTTGTCTAGTATTTGGCTCAACAAACCTCTCTTGCCACCTACCCACTTGATAAATGGTTGGTATTTTTTGCCAACAGAGATACGGCTTTTGGTATCTGTTTTTCTCTTTGCTGTCAATACAAGCACTGGCAAATCCTTTTTTCACAGAAACTTTTCACTTCGTGAAACCGCCTCGGCTAGTTTTATTTTGTGTCGTATTATAGCAGTTGAAACTTAAAGTTGCTATTTGTTTTGACTTGTTTTTGATATTATTGTCTATTTTGGGCTACTTTTGTTTGCTTTGAGATTGTCTATTTTTGGTAAGTATTTATTTTTGTTTTGTGAGGTTGTTGGCTGTATCATCGATAAATCTTGTCTCATGGTGTCGGTTGTTTGTCCTATTTTTCGTATTAAACTTAATACCACCTAAAAATAAAGATTATTTTGATACAATAACAAAAAGGCTACAAAATGTCATCTTATGACCCCCACAATATAGAAAAAAAGTGGCAAACGTATTGGACTACAAACAATAGTTTCGAGCCACTAAACGAGAGTTCCGGCAAACCCAAAAAATATATCCTAAGTATGTTTCCATACCCTAGCGGCAAGATACATATGGGGCATGTGCGGAACTATTGTATAGGCGATCTGTATGCTAGGTATTATCGAAAACAAGGATTCAATGTCCTACACCCCATAGGCTGGGACAGTTTCGGTATGCCTGCTGAAAATGCGGCGATAAAAAACAGGTTACATCCTAAAAAATGGACCTACGAAAATATAGACTATATGACCAAAGAGTTAGCCGGTTTGGGCTTGTCGTTTTCTACGACAAGGCAGTTTGCTACTAGCGATGAGCTATACACCAAACATGAACAACAACTTATCATAAAGATGTTTGAAAAAGGTTTGTTGTATAGGAAAACAACTTCGGTAAATTGGTGCGATGACTGCCAGACAGTTTTAGCAAATGAACAGGTAGAAGATGGCAAATGCTGGAGATGTGAGAGCGAAGTGCTTCAAAAAGATATGCCCGGATACTACATAGCTATCACTAAATATGCCAAAAGATTGCTCGATGATCTAGACGACTTAAAAGAGAAGTGGCCTCGCCAAGTCATCACTATGCAAAAAAACTGGATAGGTCAAAGCACCGGACTACAGTTTGATATGTGGTTTTGTGACAAAAGCACAGCGATACTAGACTATAAGTTTGACAAGTTTTCTGTATATACCACTAGAGCTGACACTATATATGGTATAAGCTACTGTGCTATAGCTTGTGAGCATGATGTAGCAAAATATCTATGTGAGCACAAACTGCTAGACGATGAAACTATAGCTAGTATAGCACAACTACAAAAACAAACACAATTACAAAAAGAGACAGCCGAGAAGATAGGATTTGATACTGGACTGACTGTCTTGCACCCTGTCACCGAGCAGACTATACCTGTATGGATAGCAAACTTTGTGCTAATATCATATGGAGGAGGTGCGGTCATGAGTGTGCCAGCTCACGATACACGAGACTGGGAGTTTGCTACAAAATATGGCTTACCTATAGTCCAAGTGATAAAACACGACAATATAAAACAGGCATATACAGCAGATGGCGAGCTGATAAACAGTGGAGAGTTTAGCGGACTTGATAGCACGACTGCTAGAGAAAATATCACAAAATATTTTGAACTCAAAAATATAGGAGAGAAACAAACCAACTACAAGCTAAGAGACTGGGGTATCTCACGACAACGATATTGGGGAGCTGCTCTTCCTTTTGTCCATTGTGACGATTGTGGTCTAGTAGCTTCTGTCAATTTGCCAGTAACCTTGCCGGATGATGTAGTCATCACAGGTGAGGGTAACCCACTAGCAAATCACCCTACATGGAGCGATACAATATGCCCCAAATGTGGCAAACCAGCCACAAAAGAGACAGATACTATGGATACATTTGTGCAAAGTAGCTGGTATTTTCTACGATATGCAACAAATCCAAACAAATGGCAAAGCGAGGCTATAAGCAAAACAGACAGCGACTACTGGATGAGCGTAGACCAGTATATAGGCGGTATAGAGCATGCGATATTGCACTTGCTATATGCTAGATTTTTCACCAAAGTGCTACACGATATGGGATACACCAAAGCAGTAGAACCGTTTCTTAACTTGCTGACACAAGGCATGGTGCTAAAGGATGGCTACAAGATGAGTAAATCCAAAGGCAATGTAGTAGATCCGGGATATATTATAGACAAATATGGAGCCGATACCGCACGACTGTTTATGATGTTCGCAGCCCCTCCTACAAAAGAGCTTGAGTGGAACGACAGTGCCGTAGAGGGGAGCTACAAGTTTATCAAAAGATTTTATGAGTTAAGCCAGTGTGTCCAAAAGATAGACATAGAACTTATAAAAAATATAAACCACGATAGCTTGACACAAGATGAGAAAAAGGCTAGAGTCAAACTATATACGGCTATGAAAAAACAGCACGAAGTTATATCAAAAACTCAAAGCTTCAACACTCTCATCGCATCGTGTATGGAAGCGGTAAATGAGCTCAAAAATATCAAAAATAACCTTGTGCTAAGTGAGGGATTTTATATTCTTTGTGATATTTTAGAACCTATAATACCACATCTGTGCTGGCACATAAGCGATAGGCTTTTTGATAAAGTAAATTTCCATGATAAACTTAGCATAGATGAAAATATCTTTCAAACAGACACAGTAGCTATGGCGATAACGATAAACGGCAAAAAACGCTCCGTGATAGATATATCAAGCACGGCGACAAAAGAGGATATATTAAATATCGCCAAAAAAGATGCCAATGTGCTAAAATGGCTAGAAAACAAAACTATAGTCAAAGAGATAGTAGTGCCTGGCAAACTTGTAAATCTGGTGATAAAGTAGTGAAATATGTTTTCTTTGTGGTGGCTGTGTTTTTGCTGGGTGGCTGTGGATATAAACCTATCGGCACTTATACCCAAAAAGAGATAGGTCAAAAAGTATATGTCCGCTCTACTATCAATCCACAAGATGTAGTCAACAGTATGATAGTCAAGGACAATATCAACAATCTAATCATCAGCAGATTTGGTGCCAACTTGGTAGATGACAAATCTCAAGCACAAACTGTGATGAATATATCGCTAGATAATATCACATTTTCACAGATACAATACGATGAACAAGGCTTCACTAGTGTATATAGGATAAATGTATCGGTCAAGATAACATACAACAAAGAGGACAAAACAAGGACTGTGCGAGTGGCAGACTTCTATGACTTCGTAGTCCAAGGCGACAGTATAGTGTCCGATATCAAGAGGCAAGAAGTAGTCAAAAGTGCTGTAGATAGGGCGCTACAAGAGGTGCAAAGCAAGATAGCTATAGAGTCGTTTCGCCAGTGAGTTTAAAAGAGTTTTTAGATAGCAAACCTCTGTATTATGACGATATAGACTATGAGTTTTTTCCAAAAATATGGAGCAAATACAAGAGCCGATTTCACACAAGAGCAAAAGTTTTCCATATCATAGGCACAAACGGCAAAGGCACCACAGGCAAAACTATAGCTACATACCTAGCAAACACAGGTCAAAAAGTGGGACACTATAGTTCGCCGTATCTACATAGCTGGTCGGATATATGGACTACAAACGATAAATATTTTGATGACAAAACTCTAAATAAAGCACACAAGTTTTTGCAAAAATTATTAAGTCAAAGTGAGATAAAATCTATAAGCCGTTTTGAGTATAGCACACTTGTAGCATTTAAGCTGTTTGAGGATATGGACTATATAGTTCTTGAAGCTGGTTTGGGAGGCGAAAAAGATGCCACAAATGTCCGAGCCAAAGATATATCTGTAGTCACAAATATAGGGTTGGATCATATGAAGTTTTTGGGCGATAGTATAGAGCAAATAGCCACAACCAAGCTAAACAGTATGGCAAAAGTGGTGATAACTGGAGTGCAACAGTATAACGAAGTTTATGATATAGCCAAAAAAATTGCTACAAAAAAAGGCACAAAATACCACGATATAGAGGTGCTGACAAAAGAAAAAAAAGATAGTATAGAAAATATATTTGACAAATACCCAAAGTTTTTGATAGATAATATAACTTTGGGTTTGGGGGCTTTGAAGTTGATGGATATAGATGTAGATATAAAACATATACAAAATATCAAATTTCCCGGTAGATATGAACGACTAAAAGACAATATCATAGCAGATGTAGGACACAACAGTTTGTCGGCTATGGCTATGGTGGATTATATACCGGCAGATACATATCTCATATACAATTGTCTAGCAGACAAGGATTTTAAAACCAGTTTAAGTATATTGAAACCAAAGATCAAAAAGATTTATATATATCACATAGAGGACAAAAGAGCGATAGATATACAGATACTTACAGATGGTATAACAGCTCTAGGCATACCGTGGGCTATGTATGATATTGATGTGATAAAAAATAAAAATGATTTTCTCGTGTATGGTTCATTTGCCGTGGTGAGAGATTTTATAAAAGGACAAAATTGGAAACAACAAATATAGGACTATGGGCGAAGATAAAAGAGGACTTTAGCCTGCCAAAAAAAAACGACCCAGCCCTCACATCGAAGTTTGAGGTATTTTTCAACTATCCCGGAGTTTGGGCGGTGGTAAATTATAGAGTAGCAAACAGTTTGTATACCAAAAACTTCAAAAGATTATCAAGATTTATAAGCGGAGTTAGTCAGCTCTTGACAAATATAGACATACATCCTGCTTGTAGTATAGGTAGGCGAGTATTTATAGATCATGGGTTTGGAGTGGTTATAGGACAAACGGCGATAATACACGACGATGTGCTGATATATCAAGGTGTGACTTTAGGTGGAGTGAGCTTAAGCTGTGGCAAACGACACCCCACGGTGCATAGCTTCACTACTATAGGTGCGGGAGCGAAAGTGCTAGGCGATATCACTATAGGACAACATGCAAAGATAGGAGCAAACTCTGTTGTAGTCAGCGATGTGCGAGCAAACTGCACGGCTATCGGTGTGCCTGCACGAGTAGTGAAACAAAAACGAACCAGCAAGAGCGATGAGATATCGCATGACCACAATATACTACCAGATATATCCAAACAGATGTTTGCCTATCTTATCAAACGAGTAGCCATACTAGAACAAGCAGTAAAAATACAAGACGATATAGATGTATCAAAAGAGGACAAAGAGCTAGAAAAGATATACAAAAACTTCATAACAGCTATGAAACAATAGATGAGTCTAAAGCAAAAGCAAGAAAAATATGGTCTAATCTACGATGATATATTTTATGAAAAGATAGAACAATACAAAAATATACTTAAAACATGGGGAGCGACACACAACTTGACTGCTAGTATAGATGATGGGTTTATAGATGAAAATATAGTTGATAGTTTGTTTGTGTTGAAATCTATAGATATAGCAGGTAGCTTTGCCGATATAGGCACAGGGGCTGGATATCCCGGACTCATACTAGCAATCGCTATGCCAGATATAGAGTGCTATCTCATAGAACCACACAAAAAGAAGTCAGCATTTCTAAACTTTGTAGTCCAAAGTTTAGATATGAAAAACACAAAAGTCCTCTCAAAAAAGGTCCAACTATGTGGCGATATATCAGCACAATATATCACTAGCCGAGCTGTCACAAATGTAAAAGAGCTTCTAAATATGTGCGAAAATATAGCTCATAACGATACTATATATCTGCTATACAAAGGAAGTAGCTACAAAAACGAGCTAAAAAATATAGACAAAAATATAGAATTGATAAGAGGTCTTGACAACAGACGATACATAGTTTTGACATAGGATTAAGAAATATTTGATAAAATTATCAAAAATGGAAAAAAGATGAAAATAGAACTAGAAAACATAGGTGCTTTGAAAAAAGCAAATGTCAAAATCGATGGTTTGACTGTGATAGCTGGTGAAAATGATACTGGCAAAAGCACACTGGGAAAAGCTTTGTATTATGGCTTGAGAGTTCTCAAGATAGCTCATAGTCAAGCCCATACAGAAAGCTTTGCATTTGAGCATATAAATGCTATACAAAAAAGCGCAGAGATATTTAATGTAAATATGGCAAAAGGTATCAATACTGATTTTCTCATAGGAAATAAAATAGATATTGATATTGATAACATAAACATATCTACAATAATAGCAGATGGTTCAAAAGATACTGTATCGTATGACGATATAAAACAAAAATTAAAAAAATTAAAAAAAGTTCCAAATATATCTATTTGTAGAAACGCCGATTTGCTTAAATTTTTTTGAATTTTTTAACGATGTAAATACTTTAGAAAAAAGAGTTAATAGTTATGGCGAGAATATAACGATAAATAGACCTCATTTGTTGTTTGATTTGGATTATCATCTAAAGATAAAACAAAAAGATACTGATACTTGTTTTGTTCATGAGGAGATTAAAAATAT
>JAOZTH010000107.1 GCA_029939245.1 Arcobacteraceae bacterium | reverse complement strand
CACCAACAAAACAAAACAAATAAACTCCTATGAAGCTTTGTATCTCTACTGGCAAAAGGTGTTGAGTGTAGAGACATTGGGCGACTCATTTTATGAAGAATTAGCAGACTGGTATTTCTGGGCTTTACAACATGACAACATAAACTTCCCAAATGCTCCAAAAGATGATAAACAATTACAAGAACACAATGCAAAAAATATCATACGAATGCTTACGAGACTTCTTTTTGTATGGTTTATCAAAGAAAAAAATATCATAGATGAAAAGCTATTTGACAAAGCCAGCTTGGAAGATATATTGGTATCAAATGAAAATGACGACACTATATACTACAAAGCAATTTTACAAAATTTATTTTTTGCTACTTTAAATAGTCCTATAGATAAAAGAGATTTTGCTACAGACAAAGGCTTTCCAAACAACAAAAAAGACTACGGTGTGAAGATATTGTATAGATATGAAAAATTGTTCAAGATACCAAAAGAAGATATAAAAAAGATATTTGGTATTACTCCATTTTTAAATGGTGGACTTTTTGAGTGTTTGGATATCACACTAGAAAACAAAAAAGTCCAATACAATGATGGATTTACAAGAAACAAAAAACACCAACCAAGAGTCCCAGATATTCTGTTTTTTGGTGAAAATATAGATATTAACCTAAACGACATATACGATACAAAAAATACAAAATACAAAACAAACGGGCTTATACAAATACTGAAAAAATACAAATTTACTATCATGGAAAACACCCATATAGATATAGATGTGGCACTTGATCCTGAACTTTTGGGCAAGGTATTTGAAAATCTTTTGGCTAGTTATAATCCAGAGACAAAAAAGAGTTCTAGGAAGCTGACAGGTTCCTATTATACTCCACGGCATATTGTGGACTATATGGTAGATGATACTTTGAAAGCATATCTTTCAAGAGGCGACATATCAGCTGACAAACTAAACAATCTGTTGTCATATCAAGACGATAAAATTGCATTGACAAAAGATGAAAAATCCAGCTTGATAGATATGCTAGACGCTCTAAAAGTATTTGATCCAGCTTGTGGAAGTGGTGCATATCCTATGGGTATGCTACACAAGATATTGCATATTTTACACAAGATCGACCCACACAACAAACTATGGAGCGAGAAACTTTTCTCTGCTACACCTGTAGCTTTTCACCGTGAGCTTGAAAAGACTTTAAAAAACAGCAATCTCGACTACAGCAGAAAACTACACATCATCCAAAATACTATATTTGGAGCAGATATTCAACCCATAGCCACACAAATATCAAAATTGAGATTTTTTATATCTTTGGTAATAGAGCAAAATCCCACAAAAGAAAAAGATGACAACTACGGTATAACACCATTGCCAAATCTTGAGACCAAATTTATATGTGCCAACACTTTGATGCCACTAGACAAAAAACAAACACCAAACTTATTTGCTGTTGATATAGAAAACAAAGAAAAAGAACTTGCAAGCAACAGAGAGAAGCATTTTTATATTACAAACAGAAAAGAAAAGTTAGAGATAATACAAAAAGACAAAACACTAAGAGACGAGCTGTCACAGCTACTCATCTCAAGCGATATTGTGGATAGAGATACAGCAAATATGTTGTCGCATTGGAATCCTTACAATCAAAACCAAGTAGCGAAGTTTTTTGATAGTGAGTTTATGTTTGGGTTTGATAAGTTTGATATAGTCATAGGCAATCCGCCTTATGTGAGAGCTGACAGTGGCGATGCACATTTAGAGTTGAGACAAAATATATTAAATACTGGCAAATACATCACACTATGGGAGAAGTGGGATTTGTATGTGGCATTTATAGAGCATGGCTTTGACATACTAAGCCAAAAAGGTATAATATCTTTTATAATTCCATCGGCATATCTCACTAGTAAATATGCTTTAAAATCGAGAGAATTTTTCGCTAAAAATAGCAAGATAGACAAGATTGATTTTTTGATGGACTTTTATGTATTTGAAGCGGGAGTAAAAAATATAATATTTCAATACTCAAATGATGATTTTGCAAACCATAAACCAAAACGACTATACCACAAAGATAAATTTAACAATATTGAAGTTTTGCAGACAAATACACAAGAAAATTTAAAAGAAAATCTTTTTAATAAAGTATTAAAAAAAGAGTTAAAATATGTAGATACAACCACTTGGGGTGAGATTTTTTATGTAAGTGTTGGGTTGGTATTGCAGTCTGATGAAAAACAAGCAAAAGGATTGTTCAAAAAAGAGGACTTGATAAGCGATACAAAAGATGATATATTTAAAAAGCCATACATAGAGGGCAAAAATATAAAAGCATACAAGATTAAAAAAATAAGATACCTAGAGTGGGACACACAAAGATGTCCATCACTTATACGAAGAGCTACATTTCCAGAGCTTTATAAATTTCCAAAAATTATAAAAGGAAGAATGACAGATGCAGTTATAGATACAGATGGATTATTATCAAACGATAGCATATTTATCTCAACTTTTTGGAGTAGCTTGAAAAATACCAACAACAAAAGTATAAAAAGTTCTATAAAAAAAGATTTCAAAATAAAAAATGATATAATCTATAATAATTATAGAAAAGAGCTGGAAGAAAATTCACTAAAATTTGAGATAAAGTATTGTCTAGGGATTTTAAACTCATCTTTCGCACGATGGTTTTTTGATCAAGTTAGGAGAAGTTCTATAGGATTGTATCCAAATGATATCAAGCAACTACC
>JAOZTH010000106.1 GCA_029939245.1 Arcobacteraceae bacterium | reverse complement strand
TGAAATACGGTCCTTGAGTGAGATATAGGTCAAAATACTCACGAATCCTAAAGTGATCGGACTTCTCACCAGCTAGTCCGTGCGATATTTGAACTTTGATACCTCGCAAAAAATGAGGCACTTCGTTGCCTGGGACAAACAGGGCATCTGCTTTGAAGTTTATGAGATGTTCTATAGCGGTAGTATGTGGCGAGTTTGTGTATGGAAATTTGTCCAAGATACCCTCTGGCACAAACCACAGGAGAGTAAATCCACGAGACACAGCTTCATCTTGGAGTGGTTTTAACATAGCAAAAGCATAAGGCAAATAGCAAAATAGCACGATTTTCATACAGTATTGTAGCTAAACAATATAAATTTAAGACAAAAAAGATAAAATACTATATGAAAAAGATTATAACATACGGCACATTTGATATGCTTCACATAGGACACATAAATATATTGACTACTGCCAAAGCCAGAGGCGACTATCTCATAGTAGCGGTGACAAGCGAAGACTACGACAGGTCCAGAGGCAAACTAAATGTATCACAATCCCAAGAGGACAGATACCAAGCGATAGCTGACTTGTCGTTTGTAGATGAAGTCATATATGAAACACACAAGCACCAAAAGCCAAACGATATGCAAAAATATAACATAGATGAGTTTGTCATAGGCGATGACTGGGTCGGTAAATTTGACTATCTAAACAAATACACAAAAGTAGTATATGTGCCACGAACCGCCGGAGTATCTAGCACTAAACTTAGACTTCAAAACATCAAGCCTGCGACTATAGGTCTAGGCGATGACAACCAAGATACCAAAAGATTTATCAAAGAAACCTCATATGTAGATGGTATAGATATAGTCAGTGATGATAACTTTGACAAACTTTTAAGCACAGATATAGATGCAGTATATATCGCATGTGATATCAAAGATAGATACACCAGATGCAAAAAAGCTTTACAAAACGACAAGCATATCCTATGTGAAAATCCTGTCAGCCTAAAAGATGGTGAGATAGAGTCGTTGTTTGAAGTAGCAAAAAAGCACGACAAGATATTTTTACTGGCTATCAAGACTGCCTTTATGCCGGCATTTAACAAGTTGTTAGAAGTGATAAAGCATAGTGATATAGGCGATATCAAGGAGATAAAAAGCACATTTACCACACTATACAAACAGCGAGGCTTCAGCTATGAGTTTATCAAGCACGGTGCTACAAACTTGTTGTTGCATTATCCTGCTTTGCTAGTGCAAAAGATAGCAGGGCGACACGAGAGTGTGTCGTTTTTTCCACAGATACAAGACGGCTACGATATAAGCAACCGAGCCATAACTACACACAAAAACGGTATGATAGGACTATCTACAGTAGGAGTAGGTATGAAATCACAAAGCGATGCCGTGATATCAGGCACAAAAGGTTATATCAAGATACCAGCTCCGTGGTGGCTTACAAAAAGTTTTGCGACACATTTTGAGGATACCACCCAGACAAACAGATATGAATATGAGTTTGAGGGCGATGGCTTACGATATATGATAGCAGAGTTTAGTCAGCTTGTCCAAAGAGGCGAGACAAACTCAAGCAGACTAACACAAGATGATATGATAGAGTTAAACAAAATCGTGATATCTTACAACCAAAGGAGCAGTTTATGATACAAAAAGAGTTTGCTATATTTACACCCGGACCCGTCAAGATGTCACGAGAGATACTAGATATAGGCGCTATGCAGACACCATATTTTCGCAATCAATCCTTTAGTGATGTTTTGTTGTATTGTGAAAAACAGTTGCTAGATATGCTAAATGCTCCCAAAAACTCACGAGTAGTTTTCTTGACAGCTTCTGGCACTGCTGGTATGGAAAGTGTGGTTATGAATTTGCTCACTGAAAAAAACCATGCCATAGTGATAAATGGCGGAGGATTTGGTCAAAGATTTGTCGATATTTGTGATAGCTACGATATACCACACCAAAACTATATAGCAACAAATACAAACCTACAAGAGATTGACACAAGACTAGACGGCACAGCTAGTGATACATTTATAGTAAATGCCCACGAGACAAGTGTAGGACACATATATGACCTAGAAGCCATAGGCAAATTTTGTCAAAAAAACAAACTGTTAAATATAGTAGATGCTATAAGTGCATTTGTGACAGACAGAGTAGATATGCAAAAGCACCATATAGATTGTGCCATAGTCAGCAGTCAAAAAGGGTTAGCACTTCCACCGGGGCTTACTATGATAGCTATGAGTCCAAAGGCTATAGACAAAATCAACAAAGTCCGAAGCCACTATTTTAACTTCGAAAATTATCTAAAAGATGGGGCAAGAGGTCAAACACCATATACACCGTGTGTGGGCATTATACTGCAACTGGAACATAGATTGAAACAAATCCAAAACGATGGTGGTATAAAAGCTACTATAAAAAAAGCAAAAACTATGGCAAACTACTTTAGAGACAATATAAAGCACCTGCCACTACTGGCATATACAAAATTTATGCCAAATGCCATGACTACACTGACACCAACAGATGGTAAAAGTGCCTTTGATATAGTCTGTGCCTTGGAGCAAGACTACAAAGTGATAGTATGCCCAAATGGTGGTGAAACCAAGCACAAGGTATTTCGAGTATCGCATATGGGCGATACAGACCACACACATATAGATAAACTTATAGATGCATTGAACAAGCTTTATGAAGTTTAATATAGATGCCACAGATGGCAAAGCTCGTGCTACGACCATAA
>JAOZTH010000062.1 GCA_029939245.1 Arcobacteraceae bacterium | reverse complement strand
GAAAGGAGAAATATGTCAAGAGAACAAAAGCTAAAAATATTAAGCGAAAAGAGACAAAAGTGCACTGTTTATACTAGAGTTATGGGTTATCACAGACCCGTAGAGAGCTTCAATATAGGCAAAAAAGGCGAACACAAACAACGACTTCAGTTTGTTGAGTAAAAATGTTGTCTATGATATAACTCCATTTTCTCATCTGGATTATACCGACCATCTATCCTGTATAGTATGGTTGGCTGGATGCAATATGAGATGTGCGTATTGTTATAATGTAGACATGGTCTATGCCAAAAATGGCAAGATGTCATTTGATGATGTTTTGTCATTTTTGGATACTAGAGTTGGATTGCTCGATGCTGTGGTCATAAGTGGTGGCGAAGCTACATTGACAAGCTTAGTGTTGTTTTGTCAACAAGTCAAAAAAAGAGGATTTAAGATCAAGCTAGACACAAATGGCACAAATCCCAAGCATATCAAAGAGCTCATAGAGTTGGATTTGCTAGATTTTGTAGCTTTGGACTACAAAGCTCCACGATATAAGTTTGAATCTATCACAAAATTATCTACAAAACTGTTTGATACATTTATACAGACTTTGGACTATCTCATAGGTAGTGGTGTGGATTTTGAAGTTCGCACGACAGTGCATATTGACTTACTAGATGAGGATGATATAAACAGTATCATAGATGACCTGACCCATAGAAACTATACAGGTAGCTATTGTATACAAAACTTTTTTGATACAGACCTCAATATGACAAATATCAAACGACCCACAAAGACTATAAACACAGACAAAATAGATGACAAAAATATCGTTGTAAAATATAGAAATTTTTAAGTTAATTTAAAAACAGTGCTTCCACTTCCACTAAAAAACCAATCTTTTGAATAATTTTCTAGTTCTTTATACAATTTTGTAGCAGGTAGATATAGGTCATTTAGCTCATATATATCGTAGTTGTCTAAAATATCTTTGGAGTTTAATCCACACAAGCGATCAGGATTTATCGTGTTTGATGGTTTTATACTTTGGCTGTATTTTTGATATACTTTTGCTGTGCTACATTTGATAGGAGGCGTATAGATATCTAGCTGTATATCTCGCTCATCAAACGGCTCTATAATCTGCCCAAATCCACTCACATTTGCACTGTCATAGTTGCTTAGAAAAAACGGCACATCGCAACCGATATTTTGTCCTATTTTGCACAATTTTTTTGGCGACAGGTTTAGCTCACACAAATCGTTTGTCAGTCTCAAAAATGTAGCAGCATCGCTACTAGCTCCACCTAGTCCTGCAAACGATGGTATATTTTTTTCTACTTTTATGCTATATTTAGCATAAAACCGCTTGACTTTTTCGTCTATCTGGCACAACTGTTTGTATGCTTTGTATATGGTGTTTTGTTCTAGCTCACAATCAAACCGACCCAAAAGAGAAAACTTTTCTGTCTTATTTATCTCCAATGTCAGCACATCGAAAAGTGATATAAGCTTGATAAACCGTGAGTTGATGAGATGATAGCCATCTTTTTGTCCTACTATCTTGAGAAAAATATTTATCTTTGCATAAGCTTTGTAGTGGTGAGCGGTTACCATCTCACTATAGTTTGTGCTTTGAGGATATTGTCAAACACTATCTCTATATCTTTGTCTTTGAACTTTAACTTTATGATATCGTCTTGGACAGCTTGCAAAGTTCCCTGATATTTTTCTAGTTCTTTTGTTTTAATTTTAACATACTCGCCGATAGATTGTTTAAAATTTATCAAAGTTTTCAAAATCCTCTCAATCCCCGGAGAACTTACTTGCAAAGTCCAGTTTCCAGTGACAGGCTCATATATGTCAAACAATGGCGACACAGCACGACTGACTTCACTACACTTATCTAGCGATATACCGTCTTTGTGATATATAAATATGGTGTATGTGGTGGTCTTGTCTATCTTGCCTACCTTGGTATCATATAGCTGGACATCGCAGCTATCTACAGCGGTGTTTAGTGCTTCTTCAAACTCCATCTTGATCCTTTTTGTCTGCTATTTGGTCAAAAAGTCTGTCTATGTCTGTCAATCTTTTGGCTTGGTCGTCTGGCTCAAACTTGAAGTTTGGACACTTATACCAGCTAGTAGCTCCTAGACAATATGACTTTATGAAGCCGTTTGCTTTTTTGAGTTGTGTTATAGTCTCTTTGAGTTCATCTTTTGATGCATTGTCATGTTCAAAATAGACCACAGCATCGTATTTACCATGCTTACAATCAACTTCAAGTATATTTAGAGAGTTTATCCTGTCATCTCCAAGTTGACAGAGTGCTTCGGGTATCAGCTCCATAAGTAGCGACTGTGTTTTAAGTATATTTACTGACTTCATATATGCTATATCTTTTTTTCTGTCTCTTTTTCTATAAATGTCTCTATATAGTCATTTGTCTCTAGGTCGTTGAATTTTTCAAATATTATACCACACTCGAAACCATTTTTGACCTCTTTTACATCGTCTTTGAATCGCTTGAGTGATGATATCTTGCCTGTGTATATGACTACACCATCTCGTATGACTCTAGCCTTGCCACCCATGACTACTTTGCCATCGGTTACTTTGGTGCCTGCTACCGTGCCTATCTTCGGCACTACAAATGTCTCTAGCACTTGTGCTTGACCTGTGTTTACTTCTGTGATAATATTGCTCATCATTCCGCTCAGTGTATCTTTGATATCGTCTATCAAGTCGTATATGATAGAGTATGTTTTTATCTCTACGGCATCTGCTTTTGCTTGGGCTTTGACTGCTCCTGTGGGTCTGACATTGAACCCCACTATGATACAGTTTGCTCCTGCTTTTGCCATCTCTAGGTCTGTCTGTGTTATAGCTCCTACACCACTGCTTATAATCTTGACTTTTACTTCGTCGTTTTTGATATCTTCCAAAGTTGATTTGATAGCTTGTAGTGAACCTCCTGTATCTGTCTTGAGTATGATAGGCAATGCATCTATCTTGCCATCGGCTATGAGTGCCGACATCTCATCTAGTGACACTTTTGTAGAGTGGCTAAGCTCTTTAGCTCGTGCATGCTCATATCTTGTTTGGGCAATATTTTTTGCCTCTGCTATACTATCCATAGCTACTAGAGACACCCCAGTAGTAGGTATATCATCTAGCCCTGTAACTTCACCAGTGAAGCCCATCTTGAGTGACTTGACTCTTTTGCCAGTATCATCTATGATAGCTTTGACCTTGCCACTAGTAGTATCGGCTACTATTGGGTCGCCTACTTTTAGCTCTCCGCTTTGGACTATGATCGATGCAGTTGCTCCTATGCCTTTTTTGGTTGAAGACTCCAGCACCACAGCTTTGCAAAGCGATGTAGGATCTGCCATTAGCTCCATAAGCTCTGCTTGGACACTTATAGTCTCTAGCAAGTCATCTATACCGTCTCCATTTAGAGCAGATACAGGCACGAAATCCACATCTCCACCCCAATCGCTAGAAGTTATACCATGTTCTGCCATAGTTGATTTGACCATATCTATATTTGCTGACTCTTTATCTATCTTGTTTACCGCTACTATTATAGGGCAGTTTGATTTTTTGGCTGCTTTTATAGACTCTATAGTCTGAGGTTTGACACCATCATCGGCAGCTACTACTATGATAGCTATATCGGTGATACTAGCACCGTGTTCTCGCATAGTCATAAATGCCGCATGTCCCGGAGTATCTACAAATGTGATATATTTGCCGTCCTTTTTGACCGTATAGGCAGATATATGTTGAGTGATACCGCCTACCTCTTTTGCTGCTATTTTTGTGCTTCGTATCTTGTCTAGCAGTGAGGTTTTGCCGTGGTCTACATGTCCCATGATAGTCACAACTGGTGGCTTGGTAGTGAAATTTGTCGTATCTACTTCTACTGTTGTGTCTTCTGTCTCATACTGGACATCTTCTAGCATATCTTTGATAGTCACAGTCACAGAATATTCATCGGCTAATATCTCTATCTCGTCATCGCTTAGGAAGTTGTTTTTATTTACAACTAAACCTAGCTTAAACAGTGTGCCTATGACATCACCGTCTGTCTTGCCTATAAGGTTGGCAAACTCATATACTCTACACTCTTTTGGTATAGTTACATCTGTGATATCTTCTAGCTTGGTATCTTTTTCGTATTTTTTTCTATTTGATTGTTTTTTTAGTCCTCTCGGTCTGTTGCCAAAGGCACTTCGTCGTCTGTTTTGTTGGTTTGGTTGTTTCTTTTTGGGCTGTTCTTCTAAAAATTTTGATGTCTCTATCTTGCCCATGTCAAACAACACTACCTCTTCGCCCATGATCGAGTCTTCGGATTCTACAAAGTCGTTTTGAGTGTCTAGTTCTACTCTTTGTCCTTGGTTTGATGATCTAGTGATGGGTTTTTTTGACTTTGACTTAATCTTTTTGCTATGTTTGTCGTCCAGCGATGCTGTGTTGCCTAAAAGTTCGCTCAATGATTTTCGCTGTGTCTTGGTAGCAACTTCGCCGTGGTTTATCGCCTTTTTGCCTGGCCTTGCTTTTTTGATTATCCTTAGGACTCCTGTCTTTCGCATCAACTTTGGTGGCTCTGTTTTTTCCTCTGCTTTTGGGGTTTGTAGTTCTGTTGTTTTTGGCTTTTCCTCTGTGGTATCGACAAGAGTTGAGCTTTTTGTCTCTATATTGTCATCTATTTTTGGTTGAACTTCTACTATCGTTTCTGGCTTTGGATTTTTCTTTTTTATGATATTTAGCTGTGGTTTTTTGCCACCTTTTAGTGGCATATCCGCTTGTGTCTTTACTTTGGCTTTGGTAGGTTTCTTTGTGGCTTTTGGTTCTGTGGTTTTTTTGATCTTGTCATCTGTGGCTACCTTGACAGCTTTGGTCGCAGCTGGTTTGTCTGCTGTCTTTTTGGTCTTTGTGACAGTTAGTCTTTTGGGTTTTGTGCCATTTAAAATATACTCAAATATCTCACCTGCTTGGGTTTCATCTACCTTGCATGAGGCTGTTTTGATAGTGATACCAATCTCCTTGGCACTATCTAGTATCTTTTGGTTGCTTACTGCTGCTTCACTCGCTATTTCGCTAACCTTAATATTGTTCGACATCTACTTCTCCGTGTTAAATTGTTGCTATTTTATCATAAGTTGTTGAAACTTAGGGCGGTTTTGATATTATTTGACAAATCTTTGCTAGTTTTGCATATTCTCCTGGTAGATTTCACTAGTTTTTTATCGTCATCTATACATATTTTGCATATATAAAACGACCTGCCAGCTCCGTCAAACAGTCGTATCTCATGGTCTTTGCATACAAATCTATACAAAGTTTCTTGTCGTTGCTTCTGCCTACAAGCCACACACGACCGAATTATATCAGCCATAGCTCACTATACCTCTGTTGTCAAACTCTAGTAGCTTGACACGGCAATCTGTAAATTTATTTGCTAGTGCGATAGATAGACTTTTTGCATCGCTATCATGACACAGACAAAACATGCTAGAGCCACTACCAGAGAGCGAACAGATCAAAGCACCGCTATCGTATGCTGTTTTTTGGATATCAAACAACAATGGCAGTAGCTCCATACGATATGACTCGTGAAATCTATCTTGACAAGCCGTTCTCAACATCTGCCAGTTTTCACTGAAAAACGAAGCAGTCAGCAGTGAACTATGCGATAGATTGTATAAGCTATCATCTTTTTCATAAATATCTGGCAACTTTTTTCTGGATTTTTTCGTAGAGATAGACTTTTTGGGTATCACTACTACTGCTTTGACTGTGTCTGGTATGTTTTTTTTGATAGAGGAGACAACACCATTGTCAACCGTAGAGACCACAAACCCACCATATATAGCCGGAGCTATGTTGTCTGGATGTGTCTCTAGCTTGATGGCTTGTTGGAGTAGTTCGTTTTTGGTTAGTTTGACATCTGCCATCTTGTAAGCCGATGCTATAGCACTGGTGATGACCGCACTACTACTACCTAACCCACGAGATAGTGGTATATTGTTTGTAAAATCAAAGCTAAATATACCCATATCGTTTGTCAGTTTGTCATAATACTCTTTAAATATATCCACAAACATACTGTTTGTAGATAGCTTGAGTATCTTGCTGCTTTCTCCATGTATAGAAACTTTGTGAGACGAGCTATACTCTATAGATACAGTGTTGTATAGTCCCAAGCTTATACCTAGACAGTCAAATCCAGGACCCAGATTTGCACTTGTAGCTGGCACTTTTATAGTCATATATATTTTCCTTTTGGTTATTATACATTTTTTTGCTTAATTTTATATTTGTTTGATAAAATACTCTCATGAAAAATATAAAAAATATAAAAAAGTGCCTATTTCCAGCTGCTGGTTATGGCACTAGATTTTTGCCAGCGACCAAAGCGATACCAAAAGAGATGTTGCCTATACTCACCAAACCACTCATACAATATGGTGTAGAAGAAGCCAAACAAGCCGGTATAGATACTATGGCTATAGTCACAGGACGAGGCAAAAAAGCGATAGAAGACCACTTTGATATATCCTATGAGCTAGAACACCAGATAAAAGGCACGACCAAGGAGCATTATCTCACAGATATAAGAAATCTCATGGACTCTGTCATATTTACTTATGTGCGACAAGTAGCTATGAAAGGGCTGGGTGATGCTATACTTACAGGCAGATCACTCATAGGAGATGAGCCGTTTGCTGTAGTTTTAGCCGATGATTTGTGTGTATCTAGTAGTCATGGAGTGCTATCGCAGATGATAGAAGTCTATAAAAAACACGGCAAATCAATAGTAGCCATAGAGACTATAGACCCCGGCGATACAGGCAAATATGGTATAATAGACGGCACAGAAATATCGCCAAACTTGTATCAAATAACCGATATGGTAGAGAAGCCAAGTCCTGCAAATGCTCCTAGTGATATGGCTATCATAGGCAGATATATATTGACACCAGATATATTTGATATTTTGAAGCAAACCAAACCCGGAGTAGGGGGCGAAGTGCAGATCACCGATGCTTTGCTACAGCTAGCCAAAAAGGGCGAAGTGTTGGGGTTGCGTTTTGATGGTAGGCGGTTTGATTGTGGTAGTATAGATGGCTTTGTAGAGGCTACAAACTATTTCGCCAGCAAGCTATGAAGATATTTTACAACACAAAAGATATACAAACATATCTAGCGATACAAAAGTCTCAATCCATAGGCTTCGTGCCTACCATGGGAGCATTGCACGAAGGTCATATATCGCTCATAGCTACAGCTAGACAAAAGTGCCACATAGTAGTGGTGAGTATATTTGTAAATCCTACTCAATTTTTAGCTAGCGAGGATATAGACAAATACCCTAGCAAACTACTAGCAGATGAAAAGATATGTCGTCTAGCCAAAGTCGATGTGCTATTTGTGCCTACAGTCTCACAGATATATCACAAGCCAGAGACCAAGCTACTAGCACCATCTACCAAAGCATATATACTTGAAGGCATAGACCGACCGGGGCATTTTGATGGAGTGTTGCAAGTAGTGTTAAAGCTATTTCACATAGTCCGACCTGACTTTGCCTTTTTTGGCAAAAAAGATGCTCAACAGTTATATCTAGTGCAAAATATGGTCGAAACATATTTTCTAGATATAACTATAGTCCCGTGTGAAACTGTGCGAGAGACTACAGGGCTAGCCAAAAGCAGTAGAAACAGCTACTTGTCAAGTGATGACAGGATAGAAGCAGACCAGATATCAAAGTCGCTCAAAACAGCAGTCAAACAAGTCCAAGCAGGAGAGCATAGCACAGAACTGTTGAAATCAACCATAAAAGAGAAGCTGGCAAATCTAAGCATATGTTATGTAGAGATAGTAGATAGGCAGTTTGACAGCATAGACACCATAAAGCCAAACGACACTATCATATTAGTAGCCGTGTCTATCGGCAAAACTAGACTTATAGACAACATATGGCTATGACAGTTCATCTTATCAGCTTAGGCTGCACCAAAAATCTAGTAGATAGCGAAGTTATGCTGGGGGCATTGGGGCATTGTGATATAGTAGATGATATATCTGTGGCGGATATAGTCATAGTAAATACATGTGGTTTCATAGGTTCAGCCAAACAAGAGTCCATAAATACGATACTCCAAGCCCACAGCGACAGAAAACCAAACTCCACACTAGTAGTAGCAGGTTGTCTCACACAGCGATATAGAGATGAACTCACAGAGCAACTACCAGAAGTAGATATATGGACGGGAGTAGGGGACTACGACAAGATAGATGAGGTCATCAAAGCAAAAGTGGATAAATTTACCGACAAAGTATTTCTAAATGACGACAAAACCCCCAGAGTAGTCACTGGCTCGACATATCATGCATATATCAAGCTAGGAGAGGGATGCAACCAAAGCTGTAGCTTCTGTGCTATACCGTCATTTAAGGGCAAACTGCAGAGCAAAAGCCTTGACACTATCCGAGCAGAAGTCCAAAATCTACTATCACAGGGGTATTTTGACTTCACATTTGTATCCCAAGACAGTAGCTCCTATCTTTTTGACTATGGTATCCGTGATGGACTTGTGCGACTTATAGAGACTATAGAAAATATAAAAGAGATAAAATATGCCAAGATACTATATCTGTATCCATCTACTACGACAGCCGCACTTATAGACAAGATAGGTAGATCAAAAATATTTTTCAGCTATTTTGATATGCCACTGCAACATATATCCAAAAAATTGTTACAAACGATGAAGCGAGGCAAAGGTGCAAAACAGATAAAAAGATTGCTAAACCAGATGAGGAGATATGACGATAGCTTTGTGAGAAGCACATTTATAGTAGGACACCCAAGCGAGAGCGACAAACAGTTCAAAAAACTACACAAGTTTATCAAGCGGTTTAACTTTGATAGAGTAAATGTATTTGCCTACAGCGATGAAGAAGGCACTACAGCACACAAGATGACAGACAAGATACCACCAAATATCATAAACCATAGAGCCAAAAAACTAGGCAAAACTATAGCCAAACAAACTCAAAAACATCTAGCTAAACTTATAGGACAGACCATAAATATAGTCATAGATGGCAAAAGTAGCCAACACGAATATCTGCTGACCGCTAGACCCATAAGCTGGGCTCCCGATATAGATGGCGAGATACTTATAAACGATAGCGAACTAGACACAGATATAAAGATAGGGCAGATATACAAAGCCCTCATCACCGACATAGCTGGAGAACATTTAGTGGCAACTGTGCTAGAG
>JAOZTH010000012.1:4628-28025 GCA_029939245.1 Arcobacteraceae bacterium | reverse complement strand
ATTTGACACCAAATGAAGTTTTTTATAAAGGATTAAGAAAAAAATGTTATAATGCTAAGAACGGACTACAAAAGGTAGTTTAGATGGTTGAAATAGAAAATTGTTTCAAATTGGTTTTATGAAATGGGGACACCATACTATTTGTGTATAGTCATACAGATATATTTCCAACCTGCCTAATACCATTTTTTTAATACATAGCCAATCATCTCTATCTTGTTTTTTTGCATCAACTAGCCCGTAGGTTTTTTTATATTTAATATAAAATATATCTTGCTCTATGTCGCCTAAATTTGTATCTTGTAAATCTTTCAAGAAATATATTTTGATGCCGTTTTCTAGTCGATGTGAAATTAATTCAAAATTCACAAAATCTAACAATTCATAAAATTGTCTATCTGTCAATAGCTTGTCAGCCACTCGATATTGTAGCATTTATTGTCCTTTTTTTTGATATATTTTTGCTTGATATTGCAAGTCTTTTCAACAAAGAGATAAAATATTTTGACAAAATTAAAAATATTTATCCCAGATACTCAAAAAGTGGGATATCTATTCCACTGCCTTATCTTTAATATTTTCAAACAATGACATTTGAATTGGGGATTTTTGACATTTTATTATTTTGTCAGTTTTTGTCAATATTTGTTCTTTTAGTTGTCTTGCTATCTCCTCTACCATTGGTATGACTATCGAATTTCCAATTCTATTGTAAAGCTTTGCTTTGGAGCCTAGAAGTTTAAAATTATCATTAAAACCCATCAATCTATAGCACTCTTTTAAAGTTAATTTTCTAACTTTGCCATCGTGGTATACAAAATATCTTCCTGCAGATTCTCCAGATGATAACGTAGGATGAGTTCCGTCCGATGAATATATTCTATTTGGTTGTTTGTGGACTCTTGATAAATGTATTGTGTCTGGCCTTGTTCCTTTTGTTCTAATTTTTTTGTTTCTGTATCCTACAAAAATAAGTCCAGATGATTGTTTTTTGGGATTTTTGATTATTGTGTAGTCGTCTTCTTTTAAATATTCTACTTGTCCTTTGTCGTCTTCTAAAATATCTTTTATGCAAATTGTTTGTTGTAAATTCAATTTGTTATAATTAAATTTTATTCCATTTGATGAACCTATGATTATTGTTCGCTCTCTGTTTTGCGGCACTCCAAAATCTTTTGCATTTAGCACTTTCCAGCTTGTAGTGTAGCCCAATTTATTTAAAGCATTTAAAACAACTTTTAAAGTATATCCACTATCATGATTTTTAAAGTGTTTGACATTTTCCAAGACTATAGCTTTTGGTTTTTTTTCTTTTAATATTCTTTCGATATCAAAAAATAATGTTCCTCTAGTGTCTTCAAATCCTTTTTTTTCTCCGGCGATACTAAAAGGTTGGCACGGAAAACCTGCGAGCAAAATATCATGATTTGGTATTTTTTTTTCATCTATTTTTGTTATGTCATTAAATACTTTTTCATCGTAGTTTGCTTGATACATCTCTCTAGCATGTTCATCTATTTCTGAACTAAATACACAATCGCACTTATTTTTTTCAAAACCAGCCCTGAAGCCACCTATACCAGAAAATAGATCAATAAATTTATATTTCATCGTTAATTTCTTTGACTAAATTTTGAAATACTTCTTTGTGTATTGATTTTAGTTCGGTATCATCCTGAATTAAATTTGAATAAGCTATAAAAAAATTATTCAAAAACTTTATCAATCTCAAATAATATTTTAATGTTGGTATTACACCATTGATTATGATTTGACAACCGTGGCTTTGCTTTACTTCGTCTATGATATTGTTAATCTCTTGAAGCTCTTCGTGTTTTGTCCCAATATAGGAGAGTATATAGTATCTTGTGGGGTTGTATTTTATAATCTTTTCTCTCGCTATTCTTAGTAAATTTGCATCGATCTCTTTATCCAATTTTATCTCTATAGCTTCGTAAAGATTTTCATCTTTATAGATTTCTAAATCTCCAGCACTTTTAGAAGTTCTGTCGCTCGCTGTATGACTCCCTAGTTTTTTTAACTTACATTTGCTATATCTTGAAAGCTCGTTTATCAAAATAGAGTAGATTGAATAAAAAGCAATCACTGGAAGCTTCGAGCCATAGCTTGTGTGATAATCATGTGAAAATTGCTTGTCCAATAAAATTACTATTTTATCTATAGTTAAGATATCAGAGTTTTTTATCGGTTCTATTGTTGTGATGTTTTGTTTTTGTATTTCTATAACTTTTTTAAACAACTCTACTAAAATATATTTTGGATTTAGACTTTTGGTTTCTATGTTGTCTATTAAATTTAAAAACGCTGTCTTCACTTCTGTATTTCCAATTTTGCCCTCATATTTAAGTGTATATGGGTATGGTTGCTCCAAAGAGCGAGACAACCAACCGCTTTCCGCCATAGATGGAAGTCCTAATTTTTTTAAAGTCGGTGTAATATAGTGAGTATCTATTGTTCTGCCAGAAAAACCACCTTTTATCTGTTTTTGATGTTTTCTAATATCTTGTTTTGGATTTATTATTTTATAAACAAACAAAGTTACCAAAACCGTAAACACTCCTTTTTGATTGAAACATTTATTGGACAATATATTTATATTGTTTATAATATCTTGAGTTAGTTTTTTTGAATAATTTTGTTCTGCTACTGCTTCATCGTAAATTGATATTAATAATTCTTTATAGTTCACCGTAAACCTTTGTATGTATTATATATTTCATCTTGACCTTTTTATATTTCTAGCATTGTATCACATCAAGCTTAAAACAGTTTCAAAACAGATATATCATATGAGACAAGCGGTATTTAGTTTGTTTGATAGTTGCTAGGTATCAAAGCTAAACCCTAAGATCAACTTCCCAAAAAAAGTCTATCCATTCGTAAGCTTCCTTGACTGTAAAGTCAGGTTGTATCTGTGCGGATGGTTTGTAAAATATCGTAGCTATCTTGAACTCACAATGCGGATAAACTCCTCGTAGTTTAGCTATGATTTGTTTCATGCTCTCCCCACTATCTACTATATCATCTACTAGGACTACCTTTTTTCTGTTTTCTAGGTTTGGTATGTTGAACACTTTACAATGGTCAAGTTTCTTTTGACCATCGTACATAATAGAGTTCACACTATACACTTCTCGTGTATCCATAGCTTCGCCTAAAAGTTGAGCCAAGGCCATACCGCCTCTGGCTACCGCGACAAGGGCATCTGGCTCATACTCAACAACTTGAGCCAACAAAACTTTGCTATCAGCTAAGAATTCATCATAACCATAATAAATTTTATTCAAACTATAAACACCAAAAGTGATATAGCCGTGATGACAAGTAATCCTAAGTTGATATCTTCAAACTCTCGTTTGAGAAGTTTCAGTGCTGTGTATACTACGAAACCAGCGGCGAAACCATTGGTAATAGAAAATGTCAGTGGCATAAGCACCACTATCAAAAATGCAGCACTAGTGACTGCTGTGTCGTTGTTTTTGAAGTTGATATTGCCTAGCTCTGTAAACATCAGTATCCCTACAACTACTAGCACTGGATATATGGCATTTGGTGGTATCGCTTGAAACAGTGGCAACATAAACAATGTCAGGATAAACAATAGTCCTGTAAATACAGCCGTAAGTCCTGTGCGACCGCCCTCTTCTACTCCACTGGCACTTTCTATAAATGCAGTCGTAGTAGAGACACCTAGCAAACTTCCAGCCACCGTGGCTATAGCATCGGCTTCTAGAGTTTTCTCCAGTGCCTTGTCCTCTTTGTCGCCAGTTTGAAACAGGTTAGCACGAGTTCCTACACCCGTGAGAGTCCCTAGAGTATCAAACATATCTGTGACCAAAAATGTGATAACCACAGGCAACAAACTCAGCGACAAAGCACTCATGATATCTAGCTTGAAAACTATAGGAGCTATAGATGCAGGCATACCTACGACCGCTTCAGGTAGCTGACCTACTCCTATAACCCAGCCTATGATAGAAGTGATGGCGATACCCAATATAAAAGCACCTTTGACTTTGTAGGTATAAAACCCAAGAGTGATAAACAGCCCAACTATGCCTAGTATGACAGGAGCGGAGCCTATATCTCCTAAACTCACAAGTGTGGCTTTGTTGGCAGTGATGATACCCATCTGTTTAAGACCGATAAATGCTATAAATGCACCGATACCAGCACTGATAGCACGGCGGAGATCCACAGGTATGCTAGTCATGAGCCATACACGAAACTTCGTAAACGATAGCACCACAAATATAACACCACTTAAAAATACTATACCCAAAGCAGTCTGCCATGCTATACCCATACCTAGCACCAAACCATATGCAAAATAAGCATTTAGCCCCATACCTACACTCATAGCTATAGGAGTGTTTGACCAATATCCACTAAATATAGTAGCCAGTATAGTGATGAGTGCCGTAGCAGTGACCACTGCCCCCATAGGCAGACCAGCATCTGCCAGTATGAAGCCGTTAACTGGAACTATATACATCATGGTCAAAAATGTCGTGAAACCTGCGAAAAACTCTTGTCTAACTGTAGTGCCGTGACTACTTAATCCAAATCGTGAAAACATACTAAAATCCTTTTGTAAAATTGTTAAATTTTATCTAAATAAAATAAAATAGAGTAAATTTAAGTTTAATTTGTTAAAATGTCCAAAAGGTTGTATATGAGATATCTGTTTTTGATAGTTGTTGTGTTGTTGTATACAGGCTGCCAAAGAGTGGCAAATCAAGACGATATTCATACACAAGGATTTGGCAAAGAGGATAGACGACAACAGACTAACCATCAAAATGTAAACAAAGAACCGTTTGGCGAGTTTGAACAAAAACAACAACCCAAAAGTTCCACCAAAAGCAAAGTGCTAAACATAGCAGGCGGTATGATACAAAAAAGAGAGATATATCGTGGTGGATGCTGGGATTATATCAACGAAGTGTTCAACCGTGCTATAAAAACAGGTGGCAAAAAGTCTGTGGTGTATAAGTCAAAAGCACGAGGACCATATGCAAAAGTTTCACAGTTTTTGCCTGGCGATTGGCTCTATTTTATAAACCTATCATACCACAATGTCCAGCATAGCTCTATATTTGTGCGATGGATTGACTATGACAAAAAGATAGCTCTCATGATAAGTTATCCTGGCGAGAACAAGAGAAAACCAGCTAGATACAGGAAGTACAAACTTTCAAAAGTATATAATATCATAAGATATAGTGAATATTAACATAACTTTAAGTTAGTTTCGCTAAAATTGGAAAAAAAAGGTCAAAAATGAAACAAAGAATCGAAAATTTTCCTATCATGATGTTTACTATCATCATGGGATTTAGTGGACTTACTATAGTCTATCAAAAAGCAACTCATATATTGGGATTTTCACATATCATAGCAAATATACTAGTAGTTGTGTCTAGTTTGCTGTTTGTAGGTATTGTATTTATGTATATCTCAAAGATTGTTATAAATTTCAAAGAAGTTATAGCAGAATACAGCCACCCTGTCCGTATCAACTTTTTTGCTACATTTTCTATATCTTTACTACTATTTGCTATCATGTATAGAGATATCAGTCTGACTGCTACGACTGTGTTTCTCTATGTTGGTGCTGTGTTGCATCTGTTTTTGACACTTCGAACTATATCGTTTTGGATCGCACAAAACCAAGATATAACCCATACAAATCCTGCTTGGTTTTTGCCAATAGTCGGCAATGTCCTAGTGCCTATAGCGGGAGCTGGTATTGTGTCAAATTATATATTGTTGTTTTATTTTTCTATCGGTATATTTTTTTGGGTTATACTTTTTGCATTTATCTTAAATAGAATTATATTTCACCATCAGTTAGCAGATAAATTTTTGCCGACTTTGTTTATACTTATAGCTCCACCAGCTATAGGCTTCATAGCATATGTCAAGATATATGGCGGTATTGATATGATGGCTATGTTTTTATACAACATAGCACTGTTTTTTACTTTGTTGGTGATATTTATGTATAGACAATTTGTAGGTATCAAGTATGCCATATCGTGGTGGGCATATATATTTCCACTAGCTGCCATCACCATAGCTAGCTTACTTTTATATGACAAGACACATTTTGAGTTTATATATTTTATGAGTTATTTTCTTATAAGTTTGCTCAATATTATATTTTTGATAGTTTTATATAATACCATCAAAAATATCGGTCAAAAAACTATCTGTATAAAAGAGTAGTATGAGATATATCAAAATCTTTATTTGGTCGGCTTTGGCTATATTTGTGATATTTGTAGCAAAAGATATATACAAAACTATTACCACAAAAAAGACCTCTGCTACGACCAAAAGAGTAGCATGTCAGGTCAAAAGCACTACATTTGAAAAGATACATGACACAAATGATATCAAGATAGCTCAAGAGCTGCTAATATCTGGCAATTTTATCATCCAAAGCGAGATACAAAAGTCTGTCCATGCTACATCTAAACTGTTTGACTATATATCAAAAGATGATATAGACGATATAGTCCAAACACAAATACAAAAAATATCGAAGTCAAAAACAGACAAGGCAGACAAGGTGCTTGTGTCGTATTATACGAGAGAAAACGATACAAAAGACCCAGGCAAAAAGACAAAAAAGAGCAAACTGTATGCTGGATATATAGTATTTGAGTTTAAATTTCACGACAAAACTGTGTATAAGATACAGACAGATTTCAACGACAAACAAGGCAAAGATATAGAGGATAGAATATCATGTGTCATGGCATCATTTATAAGTATTGACGATAAAAATAGTTCAAAATAGTTTATTTAAGTTTATTTATATATAATACGACATGAAAATAGTTTTATACAGTATTGTTTGTGTTTTGTTGCTGGTAGGTTGCGAAGAAAAATCAAACGGCGGAACCCCTACAGACTATGGCTATGATGTGCCACAACCACAAGTTCATATGCCATATGTAGCGACACAATATATGGCAGTAGATAGCAATATCGCTATCAATCTAACCACCACAGACCAAAGTGGAGCTACCATATCATATAGCGATATAAGATGTATAAAAGATTGTGCAAACATAGCAGTGTCGCTAAATGTAAATATCATCAGTATCACATCAAGTGGTGGATTTATTGGCTATAGTCAGATAAGCTTCATAGGAGACAACGGCTCTGTCAGTGCTACAAATACATTTACTGTATTTGTAGGAGATATCAAAGATAGCGACGGCGACCTCATAAGCGATATCATAGAAGATAACTTTGAGATGGACAAAACAGATGCCGACCAAGATGGCGATGGAGTGATAGATGGCAACAGTAGCACCACTTCATCTATATCAGATCAATTTTTCTACAATCAATGGCACATACAGGCAATATCACGAGATGTAAATAGATTTCACCCACCAAGTATGCGACCAATAGCCAACAACGATTTAGGTCTCATGGACCTATACGACAAATATATGGGCTACAATGGTGGCAATCCTATAGTGGTGCAAGTAGTTGATTCTGGTGTAGATATAGAGCACGAAGATCTCAAGCCAAATATCAATCTAGCACTATCAAGAGACAGCTCGCTAAAAAGAAATGGCAAGCTGTCAGACAGCAACGGACACGGAACTATGTGTGCTGGCATCGTAGGCGCTAGAGCATTTAACGGTGTCGGAGTGCGAGGCGTAGCACCGTTTGTCAACATAGCGGCATCTAACTGGCTGTCATATGCGACTATGTCGGAGATATCGGAAGTCTGGACTCAAAATGATCCATACGGTAGGATAAGTATCAGTACAAATAGTTGGGGTCAAGATAGTGCAGACGATGAACTTATATTTGAAGAGCTTATGGAATTTGGAGCCAAAAACTTACGACTAGTCAACGGCAAACCAAAAGGCAAGATATTTCTCATGGCTGCAGGAAACAGCAGAACTACAAATCACGACTGTGGATTGCAATATATGACATCAAACAAATATGGTATCACAGTTGCTGCATTGACCCATGAAAATATACATACATCATATTCTTCTACTTGTTCAAATATGTTTGTAAGCGGTTATGCTGGAGAAATGGCGTATGACAAACCAGCTATCGCTACTACATATATATCAGGACAATCAAAGATAGATACAAATTATTGGATAACAAATTATACCAACAATAAAAAATGTTTCACCAACGATGGTATGTATTGTAGCAATTCTATGCTAACATGGGGTGATGATACTAGACAAAACTACACATATATGATGAACGGCACCAGTGCAGCAACTCCTTCTGTGGCAGGGACATTAGCTTTGGTAGTGGAGGCTTGTCCAAATTTAACTCTAAGAGATATCAAACACCTCATGGTCAAGCACTCAACAAAAGTTGACAATACAAACCCAAGCTGGGTTACCAACAGTGCCGGATATCGCCATAGTGTGGATTATGGTTTTGGTCTTATCAATGCCACAGCTATGATAGCAGAATGTAAAGCTGGTATTGATAATATAGGTAAAGCCTCTAGTGATACAGAATCATTTGATAACTTTGACCTTGTTATTAGCCCAAATACAGAAAACAAAGACTTCTCTATAGTTAGCACCAAAACCATAGAGTGGGTAGGTATCACTATACATAGCGACCACACAGATGCCAGCAGTTTGGAGCTATATCTCACATCGCCATCTGGTATAGAAACTAAGTTAATGCTAGGAAACAACAGTGCAGATACTGATTTTATATATAAACATGGCTTTCGTATAGGCTCTGTAGCATTTTATGGTGAGACAGCAAACGGCGACTGGAATCTCAAGGTTGTCAACAAGTGGAATACGGCAGGAACTATAGACAAGATAAAGTTCGAAGTATATGGGCATTAACAAAAAGGAAATGAAATGAAATTTATATTTATACTGGCGGTCGTTATACTTTTGAGTGGCTGTCAAAAAGCAAACGCAGCACAGCTGACACAGATAAACTCTATCAAAAACGGCAAGATAGTATCAAAAAGCATTCAGCTCAAATCTACAGCCAAAACAAAACAATACAGCACAAGCACAGTCAAAAATACAGATACAAAAAAACAAAATTATATATATAGAGATGGTAGCAAATTTAACTCAAAAAGCGATATTTTGATAAAATTTAAAAATAGTATAAATATAGAAAAAATTGAGACAGAATATAGCCTAAAATTCAAAAAAACTTTGCCTACTGGAGATATATTGTTTGAAAATATTGGGGCAGATAGTTTGCTAACTATAAACAAAATCATCCACGATATGCCACAAAATATCAAAAGAATACAACCAAACAAAACTCTAAATATGAGTCCACGATGAGTTGTGCTATATGTAGTGCCGATACCCAGACCACCAAATACCAAGTCAAACCAAAGGATTGTAGCGTAGATGTTTGTGATAATTGTCTATCTCAGATAGATCAACCAGACTCAAAAAAGCTAGATACAAACCACTTACGATGTCTTGATAACTCTATGTGGAGCGAGAGTGAAGCGGTATTGGTGGTGGTGTATCGACTTCTAGCCAAACTTAGCGACCAAGACAAACTAGACATGATGTATCTAGATGATGAGACATTGAACTGGGCAAAACAGGACGAAAGCCAAGATATTCACAAAGATGCCCATGGAGTCGTGCTAAACAATGGCGACACAGTGACTATCATCAAAGACTTGCCAGTCAAAGGTGCTGGATTTGTAGCTAAACAGGGACTAGTGGTCAAAAATATCTCACTAAACAAAAGTGACAGCTCGCTGGTATTGGGCAAGATAAACGGCACAGCGATATATCTCAAATGTTCATTTATCAAAAAGCGATGACGCCAAACATATATCTACTCAACGATCAAAAATATGATGGTATAAAAAATTTACCAGTATTTACCATAAACTACTTGCCATGTGAGATAAGCTTCGATGACTATGACTATATCATTTTTACTTCCAAAAATGCTATCAAAGCTATAGACAGCTTCAATAATACTTGGCAAACAACTTCTGCACTGACTATAGCACCAAATACAGCAAAAGCAGTGAAAAAATATGCCGGCAAAGTGGAGTTTGTAGGCACTTGCTCATATGGAGATGAGTTTGCCATGGAGATATTGGATATAGTTGCAGACAAGAGAATATTGTTTTTGAGAGCCAAAAAGGTTATGTCAAATCTATACAATATACTCACAAAACAGGGTATAGATATAACTGAAAATATCATATATGAAACTGTTGTTTTGACACTAGACAAAGCCCTACAGCCACCGCTACATAGTATCATAGTCTTTAGCTCGCCATCAACTGTAGCAGGATTTTTGCACAATTTTTCGTGGCATAGTAGCTACAAGGCAGTCGCCATAGGCAAGACCACAGCAGATAGTTTGCCGTCTTATATTGGATATACTATAGCTAGAACTCCTTGCATAAAAGATGCCATAGAGACCGCGCGATGTTATATATAGACGAGATATTTGGTCCTACCGTCCAAGGTGAGGGCAAGTATATAGGTGCAGTGTCTGTGTTTGTGAGATTTGCTAAGTGCAATATGTCTTGTAGGGGTTTCGCTGTGCCGTATGGTGATGATAAATTTGGCTGTGATAGTTTCCATGCGGTTGATACTATATACAAAGATAGTTGGCAAAAATTTGACAAAGTAGAGGATATCATAGCCCAGCTGGAGAGTTTATCAAGAAGTTGTGATATTGTCATAACAGGTGGTGAGCCACTTTTGTATTGGAGTGATAAGCAGTTTCAAAAGCTACTTAGATATTTTGTGCGACAAGATAGGCGAGTAACTATAGAGACAAACGGCACGATAGATATAAAACTAGATAAAAAATGGCAAAAACAAATCGTATTTTCTATAGGACTAAAGCTATCAAACTCTAGCGAACCCAAAAACAGACGGCTAAACACAAAGGCACTAACAAATATAATATCATATACTAAAAATATATATATAAAGTTTGTGATAGATAACCAAAATTTAGATAAAATCATAGAAGAGATACTACAGATACGAGATATATATCCAGACACAGATATATATCTCATGCCACTTGGACACGATAGCGACACAGTAGCATATCATAGCCACGATACAGTCAAAACTGCTATCAAATATCGCTTTTTGTATAGTGACAGGCTACACATACGACTATGGAACAACGAGAGAAAAAGATAAAACAACAAAGCAACTATGGAGTTTGCTTTATAAATATATTTAGCGATTGTAGAAAATTTTGTATCCTATTTTTATATATTTCAACAACGGCCATCTGTATCTTAAAAATACATATTTTTTGATCAAGTATGCCATGAAACCTTCTATTTGAAAGATACCATATATATCACACACAGCATACTTGCCACCCAAAGCTATCAAGGTGCCTTTAAATTTTGGGTTACTTTTTTGCATTTTTTTATTTGCCAATAAACTTAAGATATTTTTTGCGGCCAATATCCCTGTAGTTTTTGCTAGGATTACATTTTCGGTCATTGTCTCGCCTTTTATATTTTTAAATTCGCCAGCATCGCCCACTACAAAGATATTTTGATACTTTGGTATCCTTAAATATTCATCTACTATCACTTGACCTTTGTGATTTTTTTCTAGATCTAGTTTCAGTGTCAGGTTTGCTGACTCTATGCCACCGGCAAAAATAACAAACGAATACAATATTTTTTTGCCATTTGACAAATACAGATAGTCATCATCGGTGTTTTGCAGCTTTGTATTGCTTATGATATTTATACCAAGTGATTTTAGTCTTCTATGTGATGCTGTGATCATTTTGCTAGAAAATCCTGGCAATATACTATCACCGCTTGTCACAAGAGATATCTTCATATCTTCACAAGCAAATTTACCTCGCTTGAAAAATTTTCTAGAATTATATGCCATCTCTGCTGTGATCTCAACTCCAGATAACCCAGCTCCTACGACTACTATGTGTGTGTTATCACATTTTTTTGCTTCATCTGTAATCTTTTTCAAAAGCTGTGTCTCAAAATTTTGTTTAAAATACAATGCTCTGTTTAACTTTTTTAGGTCATTTGTGTATTTTAGATTGTTTAGATTTTTTGGAAACCTTGTCCTGCTCCCAGTTGCTATGATCAAATAATCATAAGCAATACTCTCTTTTTCGCTTGTGTGTACAGTCTGTTTGTCAAAGTCAATATCCTCTGCTCTTGTATTTTTGAACTCAAGATAATCATGTCTTAGTCCATAGCACAAAGTAGTGAGATCTATAGTAACATCTGCTATGTTTGATTTGTTTGCTATGAGGTCATATACTTCTGGTTGTAAATTATGAAATGTATTTTTATCTACAAGTGTTATCTTGATATTGTGATTTTTGACCAATTGTCTCAATGCATATATTCCACCGTATCCACCACCTAGTATCACAACCTTTATCATATTTGTATCATAACCTTTTCAATATTTTTGTATTTTATTTTATCATATTAAGATAAATTTATTTTTTTTATAAAATTAGGAAATATTTTTAATATAGCAAAAATATTTCCAGAAAAACTTTCTGTGAAATTTCTTATGAGTGCCAGTGGTTCCAAGCTGTAGCTTAAGTCGCCTATATTTGGTCATAAGCTATCGCTTTAGAGTTGCCGGTAGTATGTTGTCTAAGTTTGTCTCACCTTGCTCGTCCCTCGTCTCTCGCAAGGCTAGCTCCTCTAGTGTAGATATATTTGCTTGTAGTTTATTGATCACTTCATCGTATTCACTTTGAGCTACACTATCAGCTACTATACCAGCTCCTGCTTGAAATATGATACGGTCCTCTTTTATAAGAGATGTTCGTATAGTGATAGCACTGTCCATGTTGCCATCAAATCCAAAATACGCTATACTTCCACTATAGAAGCCCCGTTTGAGCTTTTCTAAGCTAGCGATAATCTCCATAGCCCGTATCTTGGGAGCTCCTGTCATGGTGCCGGCTGTAAATGTAGCTTCAAACAGATCAAACATATCGTATCGGTCATCGCATATAGCTGTAACATTTGACACTATATGCATGACATGTGAGTATTTCTCAACTTTTTTGAAACTTGACACTTGGACACTTCCAGCGACTGCCACTCTGCCTACATCGTTTCTACCTAGATCCACTAGCATGATATGTTCTGCTGTCTCTTTGGTGTCTGCTAGTAGTTCTGCACTCAATGCTTCGTCCTCTTGGGCAGTCGCACCTCGTTTTCGTGTGCCTGCTATAGGGCGAAGTGTTATCACTCCGTCTTGGAGCTTGATCATCACTTCTGGTGAACTTCCGGCTATTGTGTAGTTTTCAAATTCAAGCAGATAGAGATATGGCGATGGATTTTTTGACCGCAAAACTCTATAGAAACTCAAACCATCTACTACAGCCTTTTGTGTGAAACGATTTGTCATAAGCACTTGAAATATATCACCATCATATATCTTTTGTTTGGATTGTCGCACCATATCAAAAAACTTCTCTTTGGTATGATAGAAGCTACCCTTGCCATATAGCACTGCTTTTTTCAGCGGTGTGTAGTCGTATTTGCCCTGTAGTTTGGCTACGAGACTGTCTAGCTCATCTCTTTTGTCTGTTTGTGATGTGATGATAGTTAGCTTAGATGTTTTGTGAGAGAAACCTATTATAATCCTTGGGCGGATTATATCCATATCGTTTTCGCCTATCTCATCTATGAGATTTATCATATGTGGCTGTAGTTTGGGCTGAAAATATTTTGACATATCGTAGCCTATGTTACCTATAAAGCCATCTGTGAAGCCTAGCCCACTTTTCAGTGATAGAGTTTTAAAATACTTTTTGTCTAAGTTTTTGTAATAATCTTTGAGAAATACAAAAGGATTTGACGATATTTCTGTGGTATTTTGTCCACTGTTTTTGTGAAAACTTTTGCCATCGCAACTCCAAACTCTCTCCAGACAACCTATGGTGATGTATGAAAAGTTGCCATCATCTCCATTTAATACCGACTCAAACAAAAATGTAATATCTCCCTCATATAGTCGCCGTATAGTCTCATATATGGACACAGGAGTAAACTGGTCTAGCACGATAGTTTTGTAGTGGTGTTTTATTTGAATATGAAAATACCTTTTAGCCCAAGCTTTCTCTTGACAGATGATATATCATCTCTAGCTTTTTGTTCTGTCTTGTATGGACCTACGAGAACTTTGAAGTAGTCTATGCCGTTGACATTTTTTTTGTATATCACTACTTTGTAGCCTTTTTTTTCAATATCTGCTGAAACCTTTTTGGCAGGATATGTAGTAAAGGCTCCTACTTGTATAAATATGCCTTTTGGTTTTGGTTTTGTTGGTATGGCATCGTTGTCAGCTATATCGTCTTGAGCTGTTTTGTCGTATTGTGTCGTAGTGTCCTCTTGCTTGTCAATCTCATCGGTCTTGTCCTTCATAAACAGATCATCATCTATAGTAGTATCATCTATCTTGTCACTTGTATCTATCTTGTCAAGCTTCTCTGCTACTTCCACAGGTTTGATAGATTTAGAGACAGGCTTGTCATCTGAAAAATACATTACTCCTATAGTTAACAATAATCCAGCTATAACTATCGTAGATATATATTTTTTATATTGTCTAAATTTAAATTGTGAATCATTTTCTTCATCTAAAGATATATTATCAAGTCTATCGTCATCTAAAAATCCATCATCTATACTCATATATTGCTCCTTTGTTGTGTTGCTTCTTTGTATATAGGAAAGTTTTTTGCTATATCCATAAGCTTCGTTTTGGTAGTTTGTTGTAGTTTTGTATTATTTACATCATCTAGTATATCTGCTATACTGTTCGCTATCTGTTTAAACTCATTTTTGCCCATACCTCTGGTGGTCAATGCCGCACTACCTATGCGAATACCACTAGTCACAAATGGACTTCTAGTATCGTTTGGTACCGAGTTTTTGTTTGTAGTGATACCTGCATTTTCTAGCGCTTCATCTGCTATCTTGCCAGTGATATCTGTGCCTACAAATGACACTAGCACTAGGTGATTGTCTGTGCCACCGCTGACTATATCGTAGCCACGACTAGCTAATATATCTGCCAGAGTTTTAGCATTTGCTACTACATTTGTAACATAAATTTTCCACGACGGATCAAGCACCTCTTTAAATGCCACTGCCTTGGCAGCTATAGCATGGACTAGTGGTCCGCCTTGTGTGGCTGGAAATATTGCACTGTCTATCTTTTTTGCTATATCTTGGTCATCGCACATGATGACACCGCCTCTAGGTCCTCGCAATGTCTTGTGTGTAGTGGTAGTCACTACATCTGCATATCCAAACGGAGTCGGATGAACCCCACCAGCTACTAGTCCCGCTATGTGAGCTATATCTGCCATAAGCAAAGCTCCTGCTTCTACTGCTATCTCCTTGAACTTAGCAAAATCTATAACTCTAGCATATGCAGATGCACCACATATGATAATCTTTGGCTTGACTATGAGGGCTATTTGACGAACTTTGTCATAATCTATCAATCCATCTTTGTCTACTCCATAAGTAAAAGCTTGATAGTTTTGTCCAGAAAAGCTAGGACGGCTTCCGTGTGTCAAGTGCCCACCATGTGATAAATCCATACCTAATATCTTGTCTCCAGCTTTTAAAAGTGCCGCATATACTGCCATATTTGCTTGACTTCCCGAGTGTGGCTGGACATTTGCATAGTTACAGCCAAATATCTGTTTAACTCGGCCGATAGCTAGTAGCTCTACTTTGTCGGCATAGGCACATCCGCCATAATACCTCTTGTGTGGGTATCCTTCGGCATATTTGTTGGTAAATATACTGCCAGTAGCTTCCATGACGGCTGGACTTGTGAAGTTTTCACTAGCTATCATCTCTAGGTGGTCCGTCTGTCTTTTGTGTTCATCGCAGATGATATCATACACCTCTTTGTCGGCTATGTTTAGTGTGTCTTTTTTGAGATATGAATACAAACAAACTCCTTTTTAACTATTTTAACAAAAAAAACTTAAATTAACTTCGGTTTATTTGATAAAATCTATTTTTGGGTCATCTAAGTCACCTTTTATGTATATTCTTATATAGATATCTTCTGTATCTCCTAGCAAAATATTTTTTAACAACGGTATATTTAGTATTAGCCTTGATATATCTTTCATGACGACAGCTCGTATATTTGCATCTATTTTTCTACCTTGAAAGTCAAGCTTCGCTTTGCCTTTGATATCAAGTTCGCCACCTTTTGTATTGATATATGGTAGGTTTAGTTGTTGAGTTTGTATGTTGTAGCTGTAGTCTATCTTGCCTTTTATGACTTTGTAGCCGTTAAATACTACATCGCCTCGCACCAACCTATATATAGTAGGAAATATCAATACAGGATTGACTGCATATATGGTGCTGTTTATCAAAGTCAGCATACTGCTCAAAGCTGTAAAATCCCGAAATACTACTTGTTTCATAGCTACTTTGCCAGATAGAATATTTGGATTTTGATCTTTGTTGCTACCTATCACATCTACACGACCTCCTGTAGTGAAGTATCCTATACCTATGAGTGAATTTACAAATATATCTTGTGTATTTTCAATCTTGTACAATATGTTGCCTAGCTCATCTTTTGCAAAATATAGATAAGTATCAAGAAATTTAGATAAAAAATAGACACTTTTACCATCCAAGATGACATCAAAGTCAGTAGCTAGCAAAGCCTTTTTGTCTCCTAAGATTATGTTTGAATATCTTGTAGATATGGTCATCTTTTTGATGGGCTTGTCATCTTTGCTCTCTTTTAATTTTTGTTTGTCTATATCTATGTTTTGTATGTGAACTTTAGTTTCTTGGTCGTTTATAGCTATCTTTATATTGCCATCGGTTGAGCTTATGTCTATATTGTCGCCTTTTAGCCTACCATTTAGCTGTATAGTATCGATCATAAGTGGTGAGTTGTGGCTGTCTATGTTAAAGAAAAATGATATATCTTTTTTGTCTATAAACTTTACCAACACGCTACCTTCAAGTATCTGAATATCTTTCAATAGTGGGCTATCGTTATAAAATTTGTCAAGTTCATTTATGTTGATATATGTTTCACCATCATTTGTCATGATATGCACCGAAAGCTCCGATAAGTCTATATCTAAAATATCGTCATAATCTATATGCAAAGATGTGTAAAAGTCTTTTAGTCCTATCATATCCTCTTTATCGCTTTTTATAGCAAATTTCTTAATATATACATCGCTATCTATCTGTGATAGAGTTGTGTCTATAGTCATATTTTGTATATCACATGACACCATCTCGCCTAGAAGTTTAGTGCCGTTTGCATCTATCTTGACAATATTGTTGTCTATAGTTACCGTCCCACTTTTGACAAACAATGGCATATCTGCCAACTCAAACGAGCCATCTACAATATCTATTTTGCCTTTTGTATCTATCAAAAAATTTGTGAGATTTATATTTAAAGTTACTTGTGTAGAAAGATTGCCATCTTTTTGGATTAATGGCAACTTTATACCATATGCTGTCAGTATTTTTTTGATATTTTTATCAAACTTTGCTTTGGCATTTATATCTAGCTTGAGTAATATATCATCATCATTTGTGAGATTTTCCAACACTACACTTGACCCGCTTATATCGCCGCCTACATATGTGGAGTTGCCCAAACTTATATGAAGTTGCTTGTCATTGTATAAAATCTTTGCTTGTTTTGTATGGATATTTTCTAATTTTTTGTGAAATCTAACTTTGCCATCTTGGATAGTTGCTTCTGCTTTGATAGACTGTGTTACGAGACTTTGACTAGGAGTATGATACAGCAAAGAAGCACTCTCTAGCTTAAATTGTCCTCCTATATTGTCATATAACCACACTGAAATATCTTTATCTATATCGGCAAACTGTTTTATAAACTTCAAATCCTTTAGATATTCGCTAGAAATATTTGTTTTTATAAACTTTTTTTGATAGATTGCATCTATATAAAATTTATACTCATTTTCAAGTATTGCCGTGATATTTGTCTCTACGACATAGTCATCTCTTGAAATATTTATACGAGCCTTTATGTTTATATCGTATTCTTTTAAATATAAACTTTTTGTATCTATATATATTTTGTTGTTTGTTATCAATATATTTGTAACTATATCAAATTTTTTTGATGATATTTTGTAACTCTTTCCATCGGTATAAATACAGAAGCTATCTTGGTTGAGTTGGATATTTTTTATATCTATACTCTGTATATATTCAAAAGCTACACTATAATCAACGATATATTTTCGTATATCATGTATGTAGTCATCTACTGGTTTTGTATCATTGTTTTCATTGATTTCAAAGACAATGTGTATCTTTTTTGCTTTTATTATGAGTTTTTTATCTAATTTTAGATACAATGACTTGATTTTGATATTTTTATAGCTAATACTATTTATATGAATACCAAATACTATAAACCAAACTATCAACAAAAGGAATGACCCAAACACTATGCTTACAAACCAAAAAAAGATATTTTTCATCATAGATTGCCTTTATGTTGTCATTATATCATTATTATTTTATTTTTCCTCTACTATCTACACAAATAAGGTCATAAATGTCCCAGCAGGTAGTGTGAGCAGCACAATATCATATCTAAACGACAGCCAAAATCAGCCTACAAATACACTTGATAGTATAGCTTTGGGGATATTGGGTTCGCCTCAAAAAGGCTGGATAGATATAAAAACCACGAAGCTTTCTCGCCTGGATTTTTTAGATAGGTTGACTACATCAAAAGCCCCGGGGGCTACTGTGACACTTATTCCAGGTGAGACATACTACTTTTTTTTGAAAATTTTATCAAAAAAACTTAACCTATCGTTTGATAAACTTTTGACAGCTTACAACAAACAAAAATACAAACTAGACGGCAATATACTAGCGGATACATACAATATACCAAAAGGCATGACCGAAAGCAGAGTGATATATTTTCTCATGAACCACACAGAAGAGCGATACAAAAAGTTAAGTCAAAAGATATTTAAACACTACAACAAACCAAACTGGTATAGATATGTAGCTATGGCATCGGTCATACAAAAAGAGTCAGCCTCCGCGGCAGAGATGCCTATAGTCTCTAGTGTCATACACAATCGTCTCAAAAAAGGTATGAAGCTTCAGATGGACGGCACTCTAAACTATGGCAAATACTCACATACTAGAGTTACTGCTCGTATGATAGACACAGATACTACTAGCTACAATACCTACAAGCACAGTGGAATACCAAAGCACCCTGTATCTGCTGTGGGATTTGAAGCTATCAAGGCGGCTATCAAACCGGCATCTACGGACTATTTGTATTTTGTGAAGATCAAAAACCAAAAGAAACATAAGTTTAGTAAAACTCACAAACAACACAACAATATGATACAAAAAAATAAAAAATAAAAAATAAAAATTTTATAAAAAATCTTTACGATCAATAGTCACCTAATGCAACTCTTTGTTTAACTTAACTTCTCTTTCGCTTCGTTTGGCAATCATCTTGCCACTTTGTGAGTCAACACGAAAGTGCACTCCATGTGCACCTTGTAGGACTTTGGCTTTGACTATGTTGTCTAGCTTTAGTCCGCTGTTTATCTGCTCTAGTTTTTTGATATTTTCATCACTTATAGATACTTTTGTGCCTTCAAATATCGCTACTCCGCCATCTACTATACAGCCGTCGCCTAGAGGTATGCCTGTGGTGCTGTTTGCTCCTAGCAGTGTGTTTTCACCTATACTTATAGGGTTGCCGTCTGTTCCGCTTAGCACTCCTAGTATAGATGCTCCACCACCTATATCGCTACCAGCTCCCACTATAGCAGAGCTAGATATTCGCCCTTCTACCATGACAGCACCCAATGTGCCTGCGTTGAAGTTGATATAGCTAGCTCCGGGCATAACAGTTGTGCCGTCTGCTAGCCTAGCACCAAATCGCACTTTGCTAGTATCTAACACTCTTGTGTTTTGTGCTGGGATGATATGAGACAAAAATCGTGGAAATTTATCTACCATATCTAGCACGGGGTATTGTCCTGTCATCTTGAGTGAAACTTCGTTTTGTCTCAACCACTCCAACTCTATAGGCATAGTGCCACTCCAAGCACAATTTTCCAGCAAACCAAATGCTCCGTCTAGATTTAAACTTCTCAAAGGTGCTTTGCCAAGCGATAGAGCATATAACTTAAGATAAACCGCTTCAACCGATAACGGCTTGTCATCTTTAAATACAAATACCGCTTTGTAGTTTGAAAGTTCTTTGCCTTCTAGCTCTCGTATGACTTGCACATTTGTATGCTTTGTGCCTGTAGCAGTATCGAAATATGGAGCGAAATAACCCAGAGCAAACGATACAAAGTCATCGTTGATATCACATATCAGCTCAGATGTGGTGCAATCAACAGCCGAGCCACTTTTGTTTAAACAGTTCAAAAATATAGCCGCACTACCGTAGTTTTCGCCCCAGTTTGCTACAGGATATGTAGCCTGTAGGACTTTTGTGTCATCTAGCTGACCTTTATCAATCCTTGCTATACCGAAACCTATAGGTTGTCTATACCACGGCTGGTCTTGTATCTCTATCACTTTTTCTTTGAACTCTTTTTCACTTTTTATCATATGTTTTCCTTTTTATCTCTATGTTTAAGTCTCTAAACTTTTGTTCTAGATTTTCATATCCTCTGTCAAGATGATATATCCTATCTATAGTCGTAGTGGAGTTTGCCACCAAAGCACACAATATCAAGCACGAGCTAGCACGAAGATCAGTTGCCATAACTTTAGTACCAGTGAGACTATGTGGGGCATTTTCTATCGTGGCTACAGAGCCGTTTACTTTGATATTTGCTCCCATACGGTTTAGCTCTGCTACATGCATATATCGGTTTTCAAACAGTCGCTCATCTATGACAGATGTGCCATCTGACTGTGTGGCTACAGCCATAAATTGTGCCTGCATATCGGTAGGAAATCCCGGATATTCTGTGGTTGTGATATGCACTGGCAATATCAGTTTCGTAGGGTGTATCGTGATAGTGTCATCTTCAGTCTCTATGCCAAACCCCATCTCGCCAAACTTACGCAATACAGCTTCAAGATGTGTAGAGTTTGCATGAGTTATACTCATACGGGTATTTGTAATAGCTCCTACACATAGATATGTGCCAGCTTCTATACGGTCAGGTATCACAGCAAAATCTTTCATATCTAGCAGTGTTTGTCCTGTGCCTACTATAGTCAAAGTGTCTGTGCCTATGCCCTGTATATCTACACCAGCATCGCTCAACACCTCACATAGTTGCACTACTTCTGGCTCTTTTGCTACATTTATGAGTGTAGATGTGCCATAAGCTAGACTAGATGCCATGATGATATTTTCACTGCCTGTCACTGTGATTTTGTCAAATATTATCGTAGCACCTTTGAGTCCGTCTGTGGCGGTGGCTAGTATATATCCGTCTTGTATCGTGATCTCTGCTCCCATCTGTTCCAAAGCCGACAAGTGTATATCTACAGGTCGGCTACCTATAGCACAGCCACCAGGTAGCGACACTTCGCAGTGACCAAATCTTGCCAACAATGGACCCAAAGTCAATATAGATGCCCTCATAGTCTTGACTATATCGTATGTAGCTTTTGTGCTATCTATAGTAGAGCCATCTATCGACATATGGTGAGTATGTTTGTCGTATTTTGCCCCTAGCATACCTAACAACTTCAACATAGTGTTTATATCTGTTACATCTGGCAAGTTTTTTATATCTATACGATTTTTAGACAATATAGTGCTAGCTAGTAGTGGTAGTGCTGCATTTTTAGCTCCGCTTATTCGCACAGCTCCTTTGGGCTTTTGGTCTGGTTCTATCTGTAAATATTGCATATCATTCCTTAGTGTCTGGCATAGTCTATAGCTCTATGCTCTCGTATTACATTGACTTTTATCTCTCCTGGGTAGCTTACTTGGTCAGCTATCTCAAATGCTAGCTGTGATGCTAGAGCATAAGTCTCTTCATCTTTTATATCTGTGGATTTGACTAGCACTCGCACCTCTTTTGCACCGTCTATAGCATATGCTTGAGCTACACAACTTTTTTGTGAACATATCAGTTCTATCTGTTCTACTCTTTTGATATAACTCTCCAACATACCACTTCGGGCCCCTACTCTACCGGCACTTAGACTATCGGCTATACATACAGCATATGCTTCGAGTGATTTTGGCTCTTCGTGTTCATGATGTGCATATATTGCATTGATGACTTCGGCTGGTTCTTTGTGTTTGATAGCTAGCTCTGCTCCTATATCTACATGATTTCTGTTTTCTTCTGCTGTCAAGGCTTTGCCAATATCGTGTAGCAGTCCGGCTCTTTTTGCTAGTTCTACATCTGCTCCTATTTCACTAGCGATGAGACCTGAGAGTTTTGCTACTTCTATAGTATGCAAAAGTGCATTTTGACCATAACTTGTGCGGTATTTTAGCTTACCTATGAGATATACTAGCTCTTCGTGTATATTTTTGATACCAAGTCTTTTTAACAATGCTTTGCTCTCTTGGACTATATCTTTGTCCATATTTTGTTTTATACTCTCTTGAGTTGATTCTATCTTGCTTTCATTTATTCTGCCATCATCTATCAGTGCTATGATAGTTTTTTTGGCTATCTCTCTCCTATAAATATTGAAACTACTCACTGTAATATGGTCAGTGTCGTTGTCTAGTATGATATCTACATGCAATATATCTTTGAGAGCTTTTATATTTTTGCCGCTTTTACCTATGATTTTGCCTTTGAGTTTCTCATCTTTTATCTTTATATTGCTTGTGAAGTTTGTCTCCAAAAAGTCCGTCATATATCTACTAGTAGCATCTAGCAGTAGCTGTGCTGACTTTTCTTTGAGGTCTTCTTTTATCTTGGTATATCCATCTTGATACAGCTTATCTATACTTACTTGTGCTATATCACGACTAAGCTCTACTAGTATATCTTTTGCTTCATCTATGGTTATATTGGTAATATCTTCAAGAGCTTTAGTCGTTTGTGCTAGTTGTTTTGTATTTTTTGAGCTTGTTTGTTGAGCTTCTTCTACAAGCATAGTTAACTTTTGCTGCTGTAGTTCTATATTTTTCTCACGGTTTTCTAGTTTGGTTTGTTTGGTCTGGATATCAAGTTCACTTTCAAACTCTATAGCTTTGGCTTTTGCTTTTGCTTTTATTTCGTGTATATCAAAGTTTGCTTTATGTATTTTGTTGGTTATCATATATGTTACTATCGCTGTCAATATGATAGCTATAAATATTATCAAAATTATCTCTATATTCATCT
>JAOZTH010000012.1:0-4528 GCA_029939245.1 Arcobacteraceae bacterium | reverse complement strand
TTTAAAAGCCCATAAATATCAACTTCTATCTTCATAGGTATATACAAAAGCACTCTATAGCCAGAGGTCTCTTGTATCATTTGCCACAACTTTTGGACTATTTTCTTGTCTTTGTATCTGTTGTTTTTGTAGCTTTGGGCTTTTAACTTACCCAAAGCATATGCTCTAAAACTGTTTTTGTCTATTTTCTTTTTTCTTTGACATATGCTACTATTTTATCAAACCAACCTACAATATTTTTTTCTGCTTTTTTGCCAAACTCTTTTACATCTTTTGTGGCATTTTTTGCAGTGTCGCTGTTGAGTGCCTCTTTTATATTTTTCTCTGCTTTATAGTATCCATCTACGAAAGCATCTTCCGCTTTTTTTGAGTATTTTCGGACATCATCTACTACAGAGTCGTCTATATTTTCCATCACTTTTTTGACCGCTTTGCCTATATCCGCTGGAGATACTACTACAGATACTCCTGCTTTTTTCAGAGCATCCATCTTCTCTTTGGCTGTGCCGGCACTACCGCTGACTATAGCTCCTGCATGACCCATGGTCTTGCCTTTGGGTGCTGTTTGCCCTGCTATAAATGCCACAACTGGCTTGGTAATATTGGCTTTGATATGCTTAGCCGCTTGTATCTCTAGATCACCACCTATCTCGCCTATCATCACCACTGCTTTGGTGTCATCGTCTTTTTCAAACATATCAAGCAACTGAATATATGACAATCCTATGATAGGATCACCACCGATACCTACAGCAGTGCTTATACCATATCCTACAGCACATACTTGGTTTGCTCCCTCATAAGTCAATGTGCCAGACTTTGATATCAAACCTACTTGACCCTTTTTAAATATATTTCCAGGCATGATACCTATCTTGCACTCATCGGCTGTGATGACACCCGGGCAGTTTGGTCCTATAGTTTTCATACTCTTTTTGGTAGCATAACTTTTCGCCATCTGCATATCTTTTACAGGAGCTCCTTCTGTGATGATGACTGCTAGTTCTATACCACTATCAGCAGCTTCCATCACGGCATCGGCTACAAATGCAGGTGGCACAAATATCATACTGACTGTAGCTTGTGTTTTAGCTACTGCTTGGGCAACTGTGTTAAATACTGGTTTGCCTAGATGTTTTTGTCCGCCTTTGTTTGGAGTAACTCCGCCTACTATATCTGTGCCATATTCCAGACACTGTGTCGCATGAAATGTCCCCTCTTTTCCTGTAAATCCTTGGACTATGACTTTGGTGTTTTTATCTACTAATATTGACATCTATTTCTCCTGCTTTGCTATAGTTTTTTTGACTGCTGGCTTTTTTGCTGCTGGTTTTTTTGCTACTGTTGTTTTGGTAGTTGTAGCTTTTTTTGCTACTGGTTTTTTTGTTGTCGTTTTTGGCTTTGTTTTTGGCTTTGCTTTTGGCTTCGGCTTTGCTTTTGCTTTTGCTTTTTTTGGTGCTTTTGCTGCTTTGACTGCCTTTTTCGCTCCATCACCCAAATCATCGGCTACTATGAGGTTGGCTATCTTTGCTTTGCTTAATATCTCTGCCGCTTCTGTAGCATTTGTGCCGTCTAGTCTCACTATGACTGGCACATCTACTTTGGTTATCTTCGTGGCCTCTATGATACCATTTGCTATCCTATCACATCGCACAATGCCACCAAATATATTTACAAATATCGCTTTGACTTTTCTGTTTTTAAGTATTATCTCAAACCCTTTTGCCACAGTTTCGGCACTGGCACTTCCGCCTACATCTAGGAAGTTTGCAGGTGTTCCGCCCATATGGTTGATAGTATCCATCGTCCCCATAGCTAGTCCAGCTCCGTTTACCATACATCCTATCTCGCCATCTAGTGCTACATAACTCAGCCCATATTTAGCTGCCTCTATCTCGTCTTTGTCCTCTTCACTCAAGTCTCTCATAGCTTCTATGTTTGGCTGTCGATACAATGCAGAGTTGTCAAACCCCATCTTGCCATCGAGAGCTAGAAACTCACCGCTACTTGTTTTGACTAGTGGATTTATCTCTATCATCTCCGCATCGTTTTCCATATATAACTTGTATAACTTACTAGCGAAACTTATGATATTTTTCTGCTCCACCTTGTCCGTGATACCTAGACCAAAGGCTAGTTGCCGTCCGTGAAAACCTTGAAAACCTATAGACGGATCTACAGGCACAGTGATGATCTTTTCTGGTGTCTTTTCGGCGACCGTCTCTATATCCATACCACCCTGTGTGCTAGCCATGAGCAGTGGCATCTCAAGTTTTCTATCTAGGACAACACTTAGATATAACTCATCTTTGATATCGGCACCATCTTCTATATATAACTTACGAACCTTTTTGCCTTTTGCATCTGTCTGATGAGTGATGAGCTGCATACCTAGTATCTCTGTAGATAATTTTTCTACTTCTTCTAGTGACTTTGCTAGTTTGACACCGCCTCCTAGTCCTCGTCCGCCTGCATGTATTTGTGCTTTGACGACCCATACTGGTCCGCCTAGTTTCACTGCATTTGCCACTGCTTTTTTGACCGTAGTCGCCACTATACCTTTGGGTGTGGGTATATCATACAAACCAAAAATACTTTTCGCTTGATACTCATGAATATTCATCTTTAACTCCTGTTTTAAAATTTAGTCTATTATACCATCTTAAACTTAATCCAACTCAAAAAAGTTTTCAGTAGTGTATCTTTGTATCAATCTATCGGCTCTTGTTGTGTGCTACAGTGTATAGTTCCACCGCCAGATGCTATACCATCTATAGATATTTGTTCTATAGTTCTATCGGGAAATTGTCTTTGTATTGTGGCATATGCCTTTTGGTCTGCTATAGTGTCGCCAAATTTTTGTATGATTATAGCATGATTGCAAACATAATACCCCATATATCCGGGAGCAAAATCATCTATACCAAAGGATTTGTTATATATAGTAGGGTTGTCTATGATTATCACTTTTAGTCTGTCGCCACTTGCATCTGTGGAGTTTTGAACTTTTTTTATATTTTCTCTAGTTATATCGTAGTCATATGAGCCGGTATCATTTTCGCGAGCCATTAGCACCGTGCCTACTTTGACAAATCTAGCATAAAAATCTACATGCCCATCTGTGATATCCTCACCTTTTATACCTTTGAGCCATATTATTTTCTTTAATCCTAGTAGAGTTTTCAGCTCTTTTTCTAGCTCTTTTTTTGTCGTGTTTGGATTGCGGTTGTCATTTAGCACCGAGCTTTCGGTCAATATCGCCGTGCCTGTTCCATCTATCTCTATACTTCCACCCTCTAGCACATAGTTTGAGTTTATTATTTTTGATTTTGATTTTTTTGCGATGAAGTCTGCTATCTTGCTATCGTGTCTATATTTTTGTTTTTTGCCCCAGCCGTTGAAGTTGAAGTTTATAGCACCCTTTTTGCCCTCTTTGTCTAGCACAAACACAGGAGCAGTATCTCGTATCCACAAGTCATCTGCTACGAACTCTACGAGAGTTATAGGATATTTGTGCCTATCAAGTCCGCCTAGCAATCGTATCGCTTCTAGCTTGTCGGCTTTGGATACTAGCATAGACACAGGCTCATATTTTGCTATAGTAGTGGCTAGTAGTGCTAGATCTTTTTTGACTTTTGGTATCTGTCTAGGCGACCATATATCGCTGTTTGCTACAAATACCATCCATGTTCTTTTGTGTTTTTTGGTTTCGTCTTGCATAGTAGATGGGGCTATGCTATATAGCTTTGTCATCTGTTTTGAGCTATATCCTACGACATATCCTCCACACAACACAGCCGTAGTCCATATGAAATTTCTTCTTTTCATCCTCTTAGTTTTTGAGCATCAGCATAGTGCCAGCACCTACCATAGCTACACCAGATATTTTGTTTAGTCTTGACATAGCAGACGAACTTTTGAAAATCTCCTTTGCCTTTGATGCCGTGTATGCATAGCTTGACAGGACACAGCTCAATGTAGCAGATACTATCAGCACAGCCGCTACTATATCAGCGGAGCCCAGAGTTTCTAGCTCCATAAATGCTGGCAAAAAACTCAAGTAAAACACGATAACCTTTGGGTTGCCTAGAGTTATCAACAATCCACTTGAAAAATTTGTCCTCCAAGAGAGCTTTGGAACTTTGAGTATATTTGCAGATGATACCTCGTTTGTGTATATCTTGTATCCTAGATATATTAGATAGGCACCGCCTATGTATTTGATAAGCACAAACAACTCACCCATCGTAGTAGCTATGAAGCCCAGCCCATATATCGCCACTAGCAGATACACGACATCGCCTATGACTATACCTGCTACAACAAATAAAGCATTGGCAAAGCCACTAGCTATGGCTCTAGATATGGTAGCAAACACTCCCAGACCGGGAGTGATCCCTAGCAAAAACGTAGCCCCCGCGAGCGCTATCGCACTATATATTGTCATATTTCTCCTTTTTATTTTGTGTGGCATATGGTGTCCCCATTCCATAAAACCGATTTGAAACAATTTTTTATTCCAACCATC
>JAOZTH010000105.1 GCA_029939245.1 Arcobacteraceae bacterium | reverse complement strand
GTTCAACTAAAAGAGCTATTTGCACAAAACAAAAAAGTATCTATATGTATCACAAAGTCCGATACATTTGAGAGACGACGAGATGATAGTGGCAATCTTATCAAAAACAAAGTTGGGAATCCTGCTAAATTTTTAATAAACAAAACAGAAAAAAACAGAAAAGACCAAGAAAAATATGTCAATGATGAGATAGAAAAGATAGTAGACAAAGATATAGAGTCTGTGCTGGGTGATATATTTTCAATATCCGCTCACACAGCCAAACAAGGGATAGTGACAAATGACGAGCAGTTGTTTGAAAATAGCAATATGCCAAAATTTTATGAACTTTTGACAAAGGTCATCAAAGAAAAGTCACAAACTTTAAAACAAAGCACACCGTTCAACGGATTGTTGTCATTTATAGACAACGAACTGCTGTCAAACAACGACAAGGCTACATCTGTGGCAGCACTTGAAGCATCGTTGGATTTTTTTGATGCTAAGCTAAAAGAGATAGACGATAAATTTGATATGTTAAAACAAAACATAGACAGCGACATAAGCTCACAAGCAGAGTATGTGATATCCAAATATCAATCAGAAATCACCAAACAAAACAGCACACAGGTATTTGAAAAGATAGATGATGAGCTAAATACTACTATAGGTGATATTATAGCTGAAAACCTAAAAGAGATAATGCAGACATTTAGTGCTTCGCTTGATTCTATACAGGGGTCACTGAACAATATAGATGAGTTTAAGATAGCAGATGAATATAAAAATATACAAGTAAGCTACGATGATACAGGGTTTTTGAGAAATATAGGAAATAAATTAGGCTTTATGGATAGAAAATATGAAACTATGACCGAGACAGTCAAAGTAGGCGACAACAAAAACGAGATGGTGCTAAACTTCAAAGCAAGCAGGATAGAGCTTCAAAAGTCAAATGCCATAGCAAATTATGATAGCTTGATAAAAAACTTTTTTGAACCCATGAAAACCACATCAAGAGAGATAAAAGACGAGATAAAAAAACTAAAAAATGATATGAATCATTTTAAAACAAATCTAAAAGGATAAAAAATGAAATTTGAAAAAGAAAATTATAGTAAGTTAAAAGATGATATAATAAACATATCATCTACTTATAATGAAAAAGAGGATATAGATAGGTTTGGTCAGCACATCGCACAAAAGATAAATGACTTCAATCCGACACTTATGATATATGGTGTTTATAATGCCGGCAAAAGCACTTTGCTAAATGCCTTGTTTGGGGTAAGAGAAAAAGCCAAAACAGGCGATGCTCCAGAGACAGCTGAAGTGTCGGCATACACATACAACGGCTACACCATATATGACACACCTGGCATAAATGCGCCCATCAAACACCAAAATGTTACAGATGAACAACTAAGCAAAAGTGAAGTTGTGCTTTTTGTTTTGAGCAACAATGGCTCATTTGAAGAAGAGTATATATACAAAAAAATAGGTGAGATAATCAAAGCCAAAAAACCAATAGTTGTGGTCATGAACAACAAAAGTGGTATAGATATGAACTCCACAGATGCTATCAACGAGATAAACAAAGTCAATATAAATATAAGCACTATTGGTGATAGGATGGGTATCAAAAATGCTGAAAGAGGTGTAAATGTCGTATTTGTAGATGCACTTACTGCTTTAGAAGGAAAAACTAACAAAGAACAAGAACTCATAGATGAAAGCAAAATAGTAGAACTAGAATCTCAGATCGATAGTCTGCTAGGTGACTCTGGTATCAGTGAAGTATCAAATGCCTTGAACTTATACATATCTAGCTACATAGAAAATACTATGGAAAATATAGATGCCCAGATAGACAGCCCAGAGATGCAAAAAACTCAAGAGCTTATAACCTATCTAGAGAAGATGAAACAAAAGACATTTTCAGAGCTAAAAGACTTAGCAGTTCAAAGTGTGACTATAGCAACACAAAATATGCTAGAGCTTGTGCTTTCAAAAGATAGATCAAAAATAGAGGAGATGGTCAACAAAACGACACAAGAGATAAATGACAAACTAAATAGCAAAATCTCTGAAATACAAAGCGAGTTAAAAGAAAAAATAGATAAGTTTAAAGTAGAGTTTGAAAAAGTCAATATAAACAATCCAAATGTAAATTTAGAGTTTGATAATAGCAGTGAGCTTGCAACCAAAGAGGATACAAGTAGTAGCGGTGGCGGCACAAACATGACTTCTATTGCGACAAGTATAGCTCCATTTGTGCCACACCCTGTGGGAAAAGGGTTGATTATGTTAGCTGGTGTATTATTGGATCTATTTATGGGTTCAAATGATTCTAAAGCAAAAGCATCTGCCCAATTAGATGAAAAACGATCACAACACCTAGCGGCTAAAAATAGAGCAGATGAGTTTGGCATGAAATACAAAGAACAAGCTATGGAGTCTGTCAAAAGAAATATGGACAGTGTATTTGTAGGATTGATTCAAAATTTTAAGGAGTTTGCAGATAAATTACAAAGCGACAATAAAAAACTACTTGAGGACAAAAAAAGATTACAGGGTATACTGGCAGGATTGAAATAGAAAATTATTTGCAATATCAAGTAGTTTTGATAATATCCAAAGGTGAAATTATAGGACATTTAAATAATATCAAACAAGATACCCAAAATCATATCATCATATGTCAAGCTAGCAAAAACCAGTGGCTAGATACTTTACAAAAAGATTTTGTGATAGCCAAAAAGATAGAGCTAAGCCAGGCTCATGCTATGATGATGTGAAAAGTTGAAAGTTGAGAATATAAAATTGATAGTAGAAAATTGAAAATTTACTATAATATACAAAAACAAGAGGTCA
>JAOZTH010000061.1 GCA_029939245.1 Arcobacteraceae bacterium | reverse complement strand
ACTCACCACTCTCCACCATAAAGTTGTCGCACTATCTCGTATGATATTATAGACACAGTATTTGATAGATTTAAACTCCTAGCACCGTTTGCCATAGGCACTGTGATACAGTTTTTGCTGTATTTTTCTAGTATATCATCTGGCAATCCACTATCCTCTGCTCCAAAATATACATAGTCGCCCTTTTTGAAAGTTATATCAAAATAGTTTTGTGTAGATTTCGTAGTAGCAAAAAAGTGTCTGTTATCTGGCCGATGAGCTTCCCAAAACTGCTCTATATTTTCATATTCAAACAGCTTCAAACTCTCCCAGTAGTCCAGTCCTGCACGTCTCACCTCCTTTTTCGTAATCTGTCCAAATCCATATGGTTTGACTAAATGAAGTGTGCCATCTATAGCAAAACAGCTCCTGCCTATAGTGCCTACATTGCCCGGTATTCGTGGATATACCAAAACTATATTTACCACTACAATATCACTGTTTTGTTGTTGTGGACCATGACTTTGTCCTCTAGTAGTAGATTTAAAGCATCGCTTAGGACAATCTTTTCTACATTTTTGCCCGCTTTACTCATATCGCTACTACTATATGTATGGTCTATATGTATCACATCTTGACACACGATAGGACCTTCGTCCAAGTCATCTGTCACATAGTGTGCCGTAGCTCCTATGACTTTGACACCACGGCTATATGCCATATCGTATGGATTTGCTCCTATAAATGCGGGCAAAAACGAGTGGTGAATGTTGAGCAGTTTGTGCCGATAAGTTTTCACTATATTTGGTGTAAGTATCCGCATATATTTTGCTAGCACGATGATCTGTGGGTCAAACTGGTCTATGGCAGTGGATATGAGCTTTTCGTGCTGTTCTCTCGTGTGAAGAGCTGTGGGGATATGAAAAAACGGTATGCCAAATTTACCTACTAAATCTTGTGTCTCTGTGTGGTCGGATATGACTGCTTTGATATTGGCTTGAAGTTCGCCACTTTCGTATCGGATCAGCAAGTCGCCTAGCACATGCGACTCTTTTGATGCTAGTATGACTATGTTCTTTTTTTCGTCTGTTTTTAGGCTTATTGTGTGGTTTGTCGGCAAAACAGCACAAATATCACTCAAAAGTTTGGACTTTTCTATCTTGCCTGTAAATTCGGTTCTCATGAAAAATTTGTTTGATAGCTTGTCTACAAACTCTGTGTTTTGGTCTATGTTTAGGGCATATTCAAACAATATCTTGGATATATTGTATACCAAACCTTTGGTGTCGTCTGTGTCTATCAGTAGTCTGTATCTCATAAATTTCCTTAAATATTCCACATTTTATCATTTTTACTTGACTTTTCAGTAAAATTATGGTATAATATACAAAATTGTTTTAAAAGGAGCAAATATGAAACAAATATCGAAAAGTTTTTTTATAGGTTTGGGGGTAGTTGTATTGCTATTGTCAGGTTGTGAGATGGGCAATGTCAAGACAGTTCTAGTAGTAGAGGGTATGGTAGCCAAAGGTCCCATAGCAAACACCACAGTCACAGTCACCAAAGCCATAGACAACACTGCTTTGGGTCAAGCCATAACAGATAGCAGAGGATATTATGAAGTAGATACCAAAGTATTTTATGACGGGGTTATCAAAGTAACCACAAGTGGAGGAACATATATAGATGAGATAACTGGTAACAGCACAAATGCTACACCATTTATACTTGAAGCCATAGCGTCTGTAGGAGGAACCGACAAGAATATAGTCAATATCACACCATTTACAACTATCTCTGCAAAAAAGATAGCAGCTGTTAAAAACTATTCAAAAGAGTTTGTGAGCACAGCAAACAACAAAATAGGCAAGATTTTTACAGGCAATTCATTTGATGTGACAAAAATCACACCAAATATCATAAACGATGTGTCAGATGATGCACTTACAGATGAAAACTCTATACTATATGGTATTATATTGGCAGGATTTTCCAAAGATAGCAACAAAAGCGCACACAATGTACGAGATATGCTAGACCCAGCACTACCAAATAGTTATACTGCCGCTGTAAATTTGGACAGAGAAGAGTTATCTGCAGTCATTGCTGACAAACTAAGTGATACATTGTTAGATGCAGTCATCACAGGAGATGCCGTATCTACAAATATAGATAAAGTCAAAAATGCTCTATCAAATGCCAAAGATGAGAAAAAGCCATCCATATATGTTGAGGGTGAAACACTATCTGGTATGTGGGACACAGACTTAAACAAAACATGGCTACCTACAAATACTGGTGGTAATATCACTTCGTGTGATATCAACGAAACTTTACTAAGCGGACTTGTTTTTAGCAGAACCAATTGTGCTATAACTGGTAGACCATCTTTAGTAGAGAGTATAGGTAAAAAATACACCATCACAGCTAGAAATGCTTTGGGAAGTAGTCCCCAAGTGCTCACCATACTTATAGACAAAAAAGACAGACCAATAACATTTCCAGGAGAAGTAAGTGGGCAAGATACTATAATAGTCAAAAGCACAGGTTCTAGTCCATTTAACACTATGCAAGTTGTTGATCCTAAGAAAATAGCCGATCCTACACGTGCTACGGGTAGTTGTGTTTTTAGCCAACCTGTTGGTAGCAATAATATAGCAGCGGTTCATTCAACTTCAGGACTTGTTACTATGGGTATTAGCACAGGCGATGTCAGAATTACATGTCAAATTGAGGCAACTTCCTTTTATAAATTTACTTTTGCTAGCTATATTGTGAGAAGTGTTGATGGACCACCAAATATCACTCACAGCGACAATGCAAACATACCAGCAGAGTTTAATACCACTTTAAATTGGACGATAAGAAACGACGGCGGCCCAATAAATATAGGTGGATGTAGCACAAGCGAGACTGTAGGTTTCGGACTTGATTTCAACACAACTACTTGTGCTATCACTGGCAAACCAAGCTCTATGGGAGTTCAAAACTTCCAGATAACTGCCACAAATGGTTTTGAGCCAGATAGCGTGAGACAAGTCACTATAAGTGTAGGCAGAGCTACAGACAGTATAGACTACGGTGCTGACTTGATTGATATAGATGTCAATTCTGCAAATATCCTTAAAGCAGTTGTTCCAGGCGGTGAAGGCAATGGCTCGGGAGCTATCACATACTCATCTAGCAACTCTGCCGTGGCAACCATAATTGATGCTACAACTGGAGAGTTTAATATCACAGGTCTAGGCAATGCTATACTTACAGCCACCAAAGCCCAAAGCACCAACCACAATCTGGCAACAGATACGGTAAATCTCACAGTCATCAATGCTACTGCTCCAACTGTAGATCATCCAAATTGTGTGCCAACAAACGGTGCTACAGACATAAATAACTCACATGATATCACTATAGCTTGGAGTAGGGCAGTTTCATATGTAGCTGGCAAAAGCGTCCGTGTCACCGATCAAAATATGACGCACTCCATAGTGTTTGCTAGTGGTGCTATAACACCAAGTGCAAACAATATAGTGTTAGATGTGGACCCAGCAAATCCACTGAAAAATGGACATAAGTATTGTATAGATATAGATAGTGCAGCATTTCAAGATGCGGGAAGTATGACGACTACAGACACTATAGGTCAGAGCTTGTGCTTTACTACTATACCAGATATAGGACCATGTAGACAAGATTGTATAGACAATCTTTGCTTTTAAGGAGAGTATATGAGAAATTTTAAATATGTATTAAGTATAGGTTTGATGATAGGTTTTTTCACAGGTTGTGTTGAAGGTCTCATCAAAACAGGACTAGAAATAGAAGGGCGAGTAGTCAAAGGTGCCATAAATGGTGCTACGGTTACTGCTTATGACAAGGACGGCAAAATATTGGGTAGTGCAACAACAGATGCCAGTGGGTATTATGAGATAAAAGAAGATATCTTTTATAAAGACATTGTCACAGTCAGTTCCACTGGTGGCGAGTATTTTGATGAAGCTTCAAATACAAACATAGTAGCAAGAGATTTTAACTTAACTGCTATATCAACTATAGATGAAAACCATGAAAATATCATAAACTTGACACCATTTACTACAATAGCTCACAACAAGCTAATAACTAGTGGCAACAACACAAGTATATCTACGATAGATGCTGTCAACAAACAAGTAGCCAAGATATATACAGGCAGTAGCTTTGATATCACTAAAATCACACCAAATGTAGTAAATGATGTTAGTGACGATGGACTGAGTGGAGATGATGAAAAGCGATATGGACTACTGCTGTCTGCATTTTCTAGAACTACAGCAGGAAGCACTTTCAATGTAGCACCAAAGATAGCAGAATATACCACTGGCACACTGTTGGACGAAGATGGTATAGCTACAACCATAGCAACAGAGCTAGAAGTCGCTATAACAGATGCTATAGTTGCGAAAGACTCTACAGTCCAAGAAGTTGCTGTTATGTATCAAGCTATACAGGCCGCCAAAAAGTCAAAAGTCCCTACATTTGCCACTCCAGCAGTTTACAACACCAAATACAACACCGCTGTAAATTGGACACCACAATATACTGGGGCAGTCATAACTCGTTGTGAGATAGTCCCTGCTATAGGATATGGACTTGCATTTAACACTTCAAGCTGTAATATCACAGGCACTACAAACGATGTAAACACTACAGACTACAATATCACAGCATACAATGCCGAAGGCAATGGCTCTATGATATTGACTTTAAATGTTGCCAAAGCAGACAGAAAAGGCTTCAGTATAGGTAGTGGATACAGCAAAGCAGATGGTTCGCCTGATTTCAATGTCACTGCTACACTTTTTGGCACAGTGCTTGTCCCCACCGATGAAGGATTGGAATATAATACTTCACACCCAGCTATAGTTGATATAGGAAGATTGACAGGCACAGCGGATGTCAAGTCAAGTGGCACAGCGACTATCATGGCAACATACCCAGCGACCAATTTCTACACTATAGCAACTGCTACATGTGATGTAGTAGTAGCAGATCTAGCACCAGAGATAAATGGCTCGATAAGAGTTATCAATGCAATATATGACACACCTACTGCCAACTGGACTCCACTACACTCAGGTGGCACACCGACAGAAAACTTTACTATAGCTCCCACAGCTTCAAACTTGCCTGGTGGATTTAGTTTTGATGCTCCTAGTGGTGTGATATCAGCAAGTGCTGGTCCTACTGTTGCTGGCAATCTAGGAACATTTGACCAATTTATAATAACAGCACGCAACGCTCAAGGTATAGGTTCTACAAAAGTTGACTTCAACATATCAAAAGGCACACTTACTGGCTTCACTATGGGAACTCATAGAGCTATGACAAAAGCTGCTTCAGATTATGATAGCAAAGCCGCAGGAGAGAGTGGTGGAGGCACAGTAGAATACCGTAGTTCAAATACCACTGTAGCAAATATCAATATAACTACAGGTATTGTCACCATAGAAGATGTTGCTGGCAATACTACTATCACGGCTTATCATCTCGGGGATACAAATTATTTCGATGCCAACACTAGCTATACTTTGACTATAAGCGACGAAAAGCCAAATATCGCAGCTTCGCATGATGTCAATGCTACATATGATACAGTTATAAATCCAATATGGCAGATAGGCAACACAGGCGGAGGAGCTACAACATGTGTGCTAACTCAGGATATCAAAGGTAGATTTAATCTAGACTTCAACGCTACAAATTGTCAAATATCTGGTGAGCCAAATGCCACTACACTTGGATTTCCTCTAAATATCACAGCATCAAATGCCGCACCGGGTGATAGTAGTGCAGTAATTAGCCTAGTCATACACAAAGCAGATCAAACACTATTTACAGCTGGAGGACCGTTAAATGTAGAGTTGTCTGACACCACTCAATCACAAACAGCAAGTGGTGGACAAACAGCACCAGCCCCAACATATACAAGTGGCAACACATCTATAGCCGTAGTTCATGCTAGTACAGGAGCTATTACTCCGCAAAAAGCAGGAGTTACATATATCAAAGCATTTAAGCAAGGTGACACCAACTACAATGATACAGATGCCAACTATACTTTAACTATCACAGATAGCACAGCACCTACTATAGACTATGTCAACTCAACACCGGCTCACAATAGTCCTGCTGTATCCACACTAGATGATATAGTCATAAAATTCAACGAAAATATATCGTATGTAGCCAACAAAGATATCACTATCACAAAAGTTGGAGGTGGTGCCTTTAGTAAGGTTTTCAACACAGCTGGCAACATCACAATATCTGGAGATACAGCTACATTGCATATGAGAGGTTCGGTTTTGCCATCATTGTCGCAGTTTTTTATCACTATAGAAAACGGAGCTTTTAAAGATGATCACAACAACTTATCTACCAATACTGGTGGCTTGGGAACATGGGATTTTAACACAACTACAGATGCAACTCCGCCAGAAATATTATATGACAGCTCTACACCAGTAAATCTAGCAACAAATATAAATGTAACTTCAAATATTGTTATAAAATTTAATGAAAATATATTATATAATAATCCAAAAAATGTCACGATAACAGACAGAAACTCAACATGGACAAAAGTATTTAGCGGTGGCAACATAACTACAGCCACAGATGAAGCTACACTAAACATATCAACCGATAGGCTACCATACGGACATGAGTTATATATTACCGTAGACACAAGTGCGTTTAAAGACACAAACGACAACAACACCACAGACACAGGTGGCAATGGAGTATGGAACTTCACTACACAGCAAGGCGACTGTGCTGCTCCATGTATAGACAACTGTGATTTAGGTATATAAGTTATATTTTATACGACAGGTTTTTTGAGCTTTTAGAGAAGTTTGCCAGAACTCTCTAAAAGCCGTTGCTAATGTGGCATATTTTATATTCACAAAAATTTCTATAAATTTCATAATACTATTACATATTTTTATTTTTGAGCTATTTTTATCAAAATACTTGATTTGATAATTTAAATTTTGAATGTTATTTAAAAATATACAAAGATTAAGTTCTATATGATATAATACTCACACAAAAGGAGTAAATATGAATTTAGTAGTTGAATATAGACAACATGAGAGTGATAGAGCGAAGCTAGGAGTGCCACCATTGGCACTGACAGCGAATCAGACAGCAAGTTTGGTGGAGTTGTTAAAAACACAGCCAATAGCAGATGAGAGTTATGCTCTAGATATGTTTGAAAACAAAGTCCCAGCAGGAGTAGATGATGCGGCATATGTCAAGGCAGCATTTTTAAACGATATAGTCCAAGACAACACATCTTGTGCCGCTATAGACAAGATAAAAGCGGTCAAGATATTAGGCACTATGCTAGGCGGGTTCAATGTATCGCCACTTGTGGAGGCTTTGAAACTTGATGACGATATAGCCGTGGCGGCATGTCGGGAGCTCAAAAACACTATTTTAGTGTATGATTCGTTTCACGATGTCAAAAGCTTGATGGACGGTGGCAACTCTTTTGCTAGTGAAGTTATCAAATCATGGGCAGATGGCGAGTGGTTTACAAACAAGCCAGAGTTAAAGCACGAGATGAAACTGACTGTATATAGGATACCCGGAGAGACAAACACAGATGACTTAAGTCCTGCTAGTGAGGCATTTACCAGAGCAGATATACCGCTACATGCGAACTCTATGCTGATAAATCGTATGGACAATCCACTTGATACTATGAAAGAGCTCAAACAAAAGGGCAATCCTCTTGTATATGTAGGCGATGTGGTTGGAACTGGGTCTAGTAGAAAATCAGGTATAAACTCAGTGCAGTGGCATATGGGCGATGATATACCCGGTATCCCAAACAAACGAACCAAAGGTGTAGTCATAGGCAATCTTATAGCACCGATATTTTTCAACACAGCACAAGACAGCGGATGCCTACCTATTGAGACAGATGTCAGTATGTATGAAACTGGCGATGTGATAACAGTGAGACCATTTGACGGAGAGATACTTAAAGATGACAAAGTAGTCTCTACATTTGATATCAAACCAAATACTTTACCAGACGAGATGAGAGCAGGGGGGCGAATACCGCTCATCATAGGCAAAGGTTTGACAGTGAAAGCTAGAGAAGCTCTAAAGCTAGGCACAGCAGATATGTTTATGACACCAGCACAACCTGCTGACGATGGTAGTGGCTACACACTAGCACAAAAGATGGTAGGCAAGGCTTGCGGAGTTGAAGGTATCAAGCCAGATGTCTATTGTGAACCAATTGCTACAACTGTAGGTAGCCAAGACACCACAGGACCCATGACTAGAGACGAAGTCAAAGAACTAGCCGCGTTGAATTTTGGGGCAGATATGGTCATGCAAAGCTTTTGTCATACGGCGGCATATCCAAAGCCGGCAGATATAGACCTACAGCATACATTGCCAGAGTTTTGGACTAGTAGAAAAGGCTTCATACTTCGCCCGGGCGATGGAGTGATACACTCGTGGCTAAACAGATTGTGCCTACCAGATACAGTAGGAACTGGTGGCGATAGTCATACTAGATTTCCTATAGGTATCAGCTTTCCAGCTGGTAGTGGGCTTGTAGCATTTGCTGGTGTTACTGGTGCTATGCCACTATCTATGCCCCAGTCTGTGCTGGTGAGATTTACAGGGACTATGCAGCCGGGTATCACCTTGCGCGACATGGTCAGTGCCATACCGTATCAAGCTATCAAAGATGGACTACTAACTGTAGATAAAAAAGGCAAGAAAAATATATTTGCCGGTCGGATTTTGGAGATAGAGGGACTAGAGAGTCTAAAGTGCGAGCAGGCATTTGAGCTAAGCGATGCCAGTGCTGAACGAAGTGCGGCGGCATGCACCGTCAAGCTAGACAAAGAGCCTATCATAGAGTATCTAAACTCAAACATAGTGTTGATAGAGGAGCTTATAGCTCAAGGCTACGAAGACAAAGCGACTTTGCAAAGACGAGCAGACAAGATGAAAGAATGGATCAAAAATCCTATACTACTACAAGCTGACAAAGATGCGAAATATGAAGCGGTCATCACTATAAATATGGACGAAATCACAGAGCCCATACTAGCATGTCCAAACGACCCAGACGATGTCAAAACTCTAAGCGAGATCAAAAAGGCAGGACTACACACAAAGATAGACGAGGTGTTTGTAGGGTCATGTATGACAAACATAGGATTGTTTAGAGCTTGTGGCGAGATACTACGAGGCGAGGGAAAAGTAGCAAACAAACTATGGGTCTGTCCTCCTACAAAGATGGACGAAAAAACTCTCCAAGAAGAGGGATATTATAGTGTATTTGGCACAGCGGGTGCCAGGACAGAGATACCAGGATGTAGCCTATGTATGGGAAACCAAGCTAGTGTAGCACAAGATGCTTATGTGTTTTCTACATCTACTAGAAACTTCGACAACCGGCTAGGCAAAGGCTCACAAGTATATCTAGGTAGTGCAGAACTTGCCGCCGTAGTAGCACTCAAAGGCGAACTACCGACCAAAGAGGAGTATCTAGCTACAGTGTCAAACAAGATCAAGCCAGAGATGACAGATGATATATATAGATATCTAAGCTTCGACAAAGTAAGCAAAGATGAGCTAGCAAGTATGGTGCGATA
>JAOZTH010000104.1 GCA_029939245.1 Arcobacteraceae bacterium | reverse complement strand
GAGACTACTAGAGTGATATTTTTTTCAGATAGTTTAACTTGAAGTTCATCTAAAAGTATATCAACAATCTTGGTAATAGCCTCTAGGCTTAGCTGGTCAAATATGATTATATCGTCCAATCTGTTTATAAATTCTGGTTTGAAGTGCTGTTTTAGCTCATCGTGGACCGCTTGTTTTCGCAAGGCTTTGTCCTCTATAGCGACTATCTTGTCGCTAGCTATATTTGAAGTCAAGATTATGATAGTGTTGGTAAAGTCTATCGTCATACCTTTGTTGTCTGTTAGTCGTCCATCATCCAGCACTTGTAGCAGTATATTAAACAGATCTTTGTGAGCTTTTTCTATCTCATCAAACAGCACTATGCTATATGGTTTTCGCCTGACGGCTTCGGTAAGCTGTCCGCCCTCTTCGTATCCTATATATCCCGGAGCCGCTCCTACTAGGCGACTGACGGAGTGTTTTTCCATATATTCACTCATGTCAAATCGTATAAGTGCATCAGGAGTATCAAACAAAAATTTAGCCAGAGTTTTCGCCAGTTGTGTCTTGCCTACTCCAGTAGGACCCAAAAACAAGAAGCTGCCAACTGGGCGGTTGGCAGAGCTTAACCCGGCTTTGTTTCGCTTGATCACTTTGCCTATAGCCTCTACAGCTTCGCTTTGTCCTACCACATCTTGGCGTAGCACATTGACTACATCTAGGACTTTTTGTTTTTCGGTGCTCAACATCTTTGATACTGGTATATTTGTCCATTTGCCGACTATACTAGCTATCATCTCATCATCTACAAAATTTTTGAGCAGTGTGCCGTGTTTTTGCATAGTTTGCCACTTGAGCTCTAGCTCGTCTATGTTTTTTTGTAGTTTGGGTATCTCTCCATATTCTATTTTCGCTGCTTTTTCAAACTCGCTTTGTCGTTTGGCTATAGTAGCTAACTCTTTTTGTCTGTCTATGTCGCTTTTGAGTTTCGCTATGTCGTCAAATGTCGCTTTTTCGTTTTCAAACTGTGCTTGAAGTTTGTTGTGTAGCTCATCTAAGTCGCCGAGTTCTTTGTCTATATCTTGTATCCTTTTGTCGTTGGTATCGTTTGGCTCCATTTTTAGAGCTTCTTTTTCTACTTTAAGAGAGCTTATAGTCCTACTTGTGGTGCTTAACTTTTCTGGCTGGGATTGTATCTGAATTTTCAGCTGTGCCGATGCTTCATCTATGAGGTCAATTGCCTTGTCTGGCAAAAATCTATCGGTAATATATCTAGCAGACAATTTCACAGCACTGACAAGTGCACTGTCTTTTATAGATATGTTATGAAAAGTTTCTAGCTTGTCTTTGATACCACGAAGTATCTGCAAGGCTTCATTGATAGTAGGTTCGCTCACAACTATAGGCTGAAACCTCCTTTGCATAGCTGTATCTTTTTCAAAATATTTTCGGTATTCTTTGAGAGTGGTCGCCCCTATGGTGTGTAGTTCGCCTCTAGCTAAACTGGGTTTAAGTATGTTCGCTGCATCCATACTACCCTCGCTAGCTCCTGCTCCTATGATGGTATGTATCTCGTCTATAAACAGTATGATGTCTCCTGCCTTTTTGACCTCGTCTATGACGGACTTTAACCTATCTTCAAACTCACCTCTATATTTTGCCCCTGCTATCAAGGCCCCCATATCTAGTGCTATGACCTTTTTGTCTAGCAGTGAAGTCGGCACATCTTTGTCTACAATCTTTTTGGCAAGTGCTTCGGCTATAGCGGTCTTGCCAGTGCCAGGTTCGCCTATCAAGATGGGGTTGTTTTTGGTTTTTCGCACAAGTATTTGCATCATACGGTCTATCTGTTCATCTCGTCCTATCACGGGGTCAAGCTCTCCATCTATCGCCTTTTGGTTTAGGTTTATACCAAATTTATCTAGGCTTTCGAGATTTTCATCTTTGCTTATCTTGTCTATCTTTGTGCCACCTCTCATAGCTTGCAAAGTTTTTTTAAGCTCCGAGCTGTCTATGTATCTATCAAACAACTCTTTGTGTGTGGCTGTGTCTATGTTGGCTATTATATATGTATCAACTGCTACGAAACTATCGCCCAAGCTAGTCATGAGAGCTACGGCTTGTTCTAAACTTCTAGCTGTGTTTTGTGATATTTTGATATCTTCTTGGGCTATAGTGGAGACTTTGGGTAGTTTGTCTGCCATACTTTTGGCCTCTAGTTCTAGCGGTTTGATATCTATGTTTAGGCGGTTGAGTGCCTGGTTGAGTGTAGAGTTGGTGCTGTTTATCATAGCCCAATATATATGCACTGGCATCATCTCTTGAGTTTTGTTGTGTAAGCACAGCGACACTGCTTGAGATATAGTCTCGCTCATATTGTTGGTAAGTTTATCCATGATATTTTTCATATTTTGTCCTTTTTATTTTGGTTATAATATCATAAATAACTTATACAAACTTCTAGCTCACAAATAGCCACGATCTCTTGATACAAGATGGACAGTCCAACAATCCTTGTCCTCCAATATAAACACAGGTAGCCATATCAAAAATATAAAAATTCTCAAACATTCACTTTTTGATCAAAACTTTTAAAATATTATGTTATGCTATAAAGAAAAAATCCAAACAACAAAGTAAAAATATTTGCACTTTTGATTTTGTAGTGTTTATAGATTGAACCCTCTGATTAAATAACAAGCTCATAGCTTTAGGATAGCTTTTCATATTGTTGAGTTCTGTTTTCACAGAAAGTTTTTTGCAAGCAAAAACCGCCACGGCTACTTTTGATGGACTACCTGGGTAATTCGAAAGACAGAACTCAACAATATGAAAAGCTATACAAAACAAGAGAATCGCTTTTTGCTTTAGCGAAAACAAGAGAATCGCTTT
>JAOZTH010000060.1 GCA_029939245.1 Arcobacteraceae bacterium | reverse complement strand
GATATTTTTTGAGATACAAGATAATAGAAACGAGTGACGAGATGTGAGTGACGAGTGACGAAAATTTGGGTTTGATATTTTTTGAGATACAAGATAACTGAAATAAAAATTTGTGTTGTCAGTCGTGATCTCTGTATCGTTCAAATCAAATTTATTTATACCGTAAATATACTAGAGGTGATATTGACAAAATCTATCTTGCCTCTGTCTTGTCTGGTCGCACATACCAATACAAACACAAAGAGACCACAGCCCCCAAAGTATCTGCTAACATATCTTTTTGGGCATCCCATATATCGCCTTGAGAACCTAGAAACTCTATACCTGTGTCTCCACCATCTATCACAGCATATGCCCACTCTATGATCTCATAGCCACATGCGACACTCATGATGAAAAACAGAGCAAAAAATGACCCTATCTTTATAGAAGTATATCGTTTTTTGGTCAAAAACTCAAGCATAGCATAAGCATAAAACCCTATAGAAAAATGCCCTACTCTGTCAAAGTGATTTCGCTCGAAGTCAAAAAGATTTGTGACAAAATCAAAAGGAACACTAGCAAATGTATAGTATCCGCCTATAGTGTGCCAAACCATCCAAAACATCATCAAGCTATATGATATATTTGAGAAGCGAAACTTGTCATGTGTGAAAACTAGTGCTAGATATATACAGACCACTGGCACTATCTCCACTATCCACACAGCTCTGTCGTGTGGGTCTATAGACAAAGCCATAAAAAATAGCAAAAATCCTACGGCTAATATATGTGGGTAATATCTCATGTTGTATCCTTTTTTGTATTATATCATCTATAGCTTATTTTATCTATTGTCTGGCTGTGAGTTGGACTATTTGATATAAATTTTTATTTTGTGGTATGTCTTGTGGCTATCCTCTCAGCTTGGAATAGATACACAACAAATAAAGCAAAATAACACACAAAAGCCACAAGGATTAAGCTCATCTATTGATTTGGTTTTTGGATTATTATTTAAAAAGGGATTAAATATACTGTTGTATTGATTTTTTTGCCAAAAAAAAGGGACGACCAATCGGCCGTCCCTTTATAACTTGAAAAATAGTAAGACTATTTTCCTATCCCTGTGCCTGCTAAGTCAGCATCTGTGTATTTTGCAACTTGTGCTTTCATGAGACCTTTTTGCTTTCCACCATAAGTTCCAGCTTTGTATCCTTTGAGAGCAGCAGTTACTTCCGCTTTTGTCATCTCGGCTACTATATTTGAAGTTCCTAGAGCTTTTTTCTCCCACTTTTGACCGTGGCAACCTTTACAAGCTCCCAAATTTACAGCAGCAAATGCTGCGACACTACATATCAATGTTCCTAATACGATTTTTTTCATATTTTCTCCTTTTTGTTGGTAAAAGAATTATACCATAACTTAATAAAAGTTTATTAAGGTATAATAACTACATATACACCAACACAAAGTGAGTAAATATGACACAGTTAAACATAACCGACCTATATTTTGCATACGATAGCGACAAGCCATTGTTTCATAATTTTTCTTTAAGCTTGAAAAAAAACCAACTCAAAACCATAGTAGGAGAGAGCGGAAGCGGCAAAAGCACGATATTTGGACTGCTAACTGGACGGCTAAAACCCCAAAGCGGAGATATAGAAGTGCCTAGGCTGTCTATAGTCTATCAAGACCCATATAGTTCGTTTCATCCAAACTATACTATACTAGATCAAATATCCGATGTGGTAGATAGTCTTGATGGACTGGAGCATATCATAGCTAGGTTAAATATAGAAAAAAATCTACTACACAAAAAGCCAAAAAGCCTAAGCGGTGGTGAGCTACAGCGGTGTAGCATACTTCGTGCTGTGCTTATGCGACCAGATGTGCTACTGCTAGACGAGCCCACCTCGGCACTAGATAATATAGTGGCATATGATGTCATGACTATGTTGGTGGAGTTTTTAGATGATTTCGCTATACTGCTCATAACTCACGATATGGATCTAGCTACTTGGTGTGGCGGAGAGATTATAAGTATAGGAAAAAAAGATTGAAAAAAGCATTGATACTCATGAATATGGGCGGACCTAGAGACAAAGCGGAACTTGTAGAGTTTTTGACAAATATGTTCAACGACAAAAATATCATAAACATAAAAAGCGACAAATATAGGTCGATACTAGCGGACTTTATAGTCCGTAGGAGAGCGGACAAGGCATGGCTAGGATACAAAGCCATAGGTGGTGCATCACCACTACATCAAATAACAGACAAGCTAACAGACAAGCTATATACAGCACTAGATGGATATGAGATAATACCCGTCATGCGGTATACAAAACCAGATACAAAAGCCTGTATAGATAGGCTTCATAGAGAAAATATCCAAAAAGTCGTGCTACTGCCTCTATATGCCCAATACTCCACCACCACGACCAAGTCAAGTATAGATGAGTTTATATCGCTGTCCAAAGGTAGCTTTGATACAACTATCATAAACAACTTTTACAAAAACAGATTGTTAAACGATATCATAAGCGATGAGATAATCAAAAGAACAAATGGCAAAACCGATTTTAATCTCATATTTTCTGCTCACGGTTTGCCACAATCTGTCATAAACCGTGGCGACCCATACCAGATACAAGTCCAAGAGCACATAGAGCTAGTCAAAGCAAAGCTAAAGCAAAAAAAGGTGAGATTTTCTACTATATCACTAGCTTACCAATCAAAAGTAGGTCCTATGAAGTGGCTGACACCTAGCTTGGATAGTGTGCTGAAAAGATTTAAAGATAAAAAAGTGCTGATATATCCTATATCGTTTATATTAGACAACACAGAGACACTTTTTGAGCTATGTTTTGAATACAAGCGTATAGCTACACAGATAGGCTGTGTCCAATACAAAGTATGTAGCTGTCCAAACGATAGTGACCAAACTGTCCGTATGATAAGCGGTCTGCTATGAAGCTAGTAGTCTATCCTACTGCTAGAGCTGGGCGAAGATATATAGACAAACAAAAGCTCACAGACCAGCTGTTGCCAAAAGTTATGACTATAGGGGAGTTGTTTCAAAAGTCAGCAGACATAGGAGACAAAAAGTTTATAGATAGCACCATGCTTAGTATCTATCTACACCGAGCTATGAACTTCGCTGGGTTTGGAGTATTGGGACTGAAAAACAGTTTCACAGAGCAGTTTATCAAGTCAAATGAAGTTCTCAACACTCTCACAGAGCTATCACACGAGATGGTAAATATAGATAAATTGTCGCAAATACCAAACTATGGACTATATGACAAGCATATAAAGGTGCTAAAACAAGTCAAAAGCAACTTGATAGAGTTGCTGGATACACAAGGCTATGTAGCTAGTATCAATCTACCACAAAACTACAATCTAAACTTAAATTTTGTGTCAAATTATACACAAGTTGTCATACATCTTGAGGGTTATCTCAGTAGATATGAGATGCAGATCGTCAAAGATATAGCCAAACATATACATGTGGTGCTGTCGTTTTGTTATATGTCTCACAACCGAGACAATATAGACAAGTTTATAAGCAGTGAGCTGGAGCTAGATACCGCTTATAAATATAACTTGACAGAGGATAACATAATATCAAAAATAGCTATGCCGTCTATGCCAAACCACTACAAACTCAAAGCATTTGACTCAAAAGTAGATGAGATAGCATATATCAAACACACTATATATCAAGCGATCAAAAGCGGAACAAAGCCAGAAAATATAGCAGTAGTGCTTCCAGATGAAAATATGGCTATATATATGAGACTATTTGACAAAGACCGCAACTTCAACTATGCCTTTGGTTTTGATATGAAAGATAGCAAACTATACCAAACCATAGACACGGTAAACAGGTATATAGCTACAAGCTACGACAAACAAATCGCCAGTATGCTGGAGTTTTTGGATATAGATGAGGAGTTCATAAAGTTTGTGATGTCAAACTATAGCCAAACTATAGACAAATCACTACTAGAAAAGTTTCACAGCTACACAAAAGCGGTTTGTCAGCTAAAAGAACACAAAGATATCAATGATGATATATTTTATAGTCTATATCAAATCATCAGCCATATAGATATAAGTCTCAAAGATGGTATCAAGATATTTTTGTATATGCTAGGGCGACAGACTATAGATGACACAAAAGGTGGCAAGATCACAGTAACTGGACTGCTAGAGACTAGAGCTATGGAGTTTGAGCTAGTCATCGTGTGTAACTTCAACGATACTTTAGTGCCGAAAAAGCTTCAAAAAGACAAGCTACTAAACTCAAAGACCAAAGCCACTCTAGGGTTGCCGACTTTGACAGATAGAGTCAATCTACAGGCGTATTATTATCATATGTTGTTTTTGAAAGCCAGACGACTATATATCAGCTACGACCAAAGCGAAAGCGGGACTATAAGTAGCTTTGGCAAACTACTTTTAAACTATGACGATACTCCAAATACCCACGACAATTATAGGCAAATTTTATACGACACAAAAAACTTCAACCACTATGATGGTGAAATAAAGCTAGATATAGATATGTCTGCTAGAAGCTGGTCTGCCTCTAGTCTCAAGACCTATTTGACATGTAAAAGAAAGTTTGCCTTAAGTTATCTGTATAACATAAAAGAGACCACAAACATATACAAACCCAAAGCATATGAAGTAGGAAATATCCTACACAAAGCACTAGAGATGACATACAAAACAAAAGATAGTTTCGATGACAAACAGGAGTTATACGACACAATATCAAAAAATATAGAGGAGATAAATGCTACAAATCCTTATATAACCTTTGATATATTGCTATACAAACACAGGTTGAGGCAGTTTGTATCTGCCGAGATTTGGCGGTTTGACCGTGGTATAAAAGTCAAGCACACAGAGTATAGTTTTGACACCGTCAAGCACGGCATAAAAATAAACGGCAAGATAGATAGAGTAGATAGTTTGCCAGATGGGAGTATAGATATCATAGACTACAAGTCATCAAAAGAGATAAAAGTAGATAGATATGAGTTTCAACTTTTGTTTTATTTTATGGCACTAGAAGAGCTAGGTATAGGTAGTTTGTATCACTACAACTTATATTTCGGCAAACTTATAGAGCTACCAAATATAGATGAGAAAATGCTAGAACTCATAGAGATATTTAAAGAACTCAAGACTAGCCGGGTGGATTTCATCAAATGTGAAAAACTAGATAGCTGTCGGCTTTGTCAATATAAAACTATCTGCCAAAGAGATTAGATTTATATTATTTCGATATAATATAGAAAAGGAAATATATGTCAGTATCAAACGAACAATTTAAAAAAGAGCTACTAGAGATAGAGCAGATAAAACAAGACTTAAAAGAAAGTGCAGTCAGGGTGGATAGATTTCTAAAAGATGACACCAGAGAGGATTTGAGGATCAAATACGAAGCATGGAGAGTTGCTATGTATGGTATAGCTGTAGGGTTTGGCGGCACTTTTGCACTTGCAAAAACTATTAGTCTGTTGGGTTGGGCAAAATAGAAAACTATCTGTCAAAGAGGTGGGATATTTTCTCTACAGAGATGCCTAGCTCATCTTCTAGCGACTGCTTGTCGCCGTGTGGTATATATATATCATCGTATTCAAAAGTTTTCAAGTTTATATTTAGTCCATGTTTAGCAAACATCTCCGATATAGCACTGCCTACTCCTCCTATAGCTTGACTGTCACTAAATATATACCAGTTTTTGTGCGATTTTTGCAATTTTAAAAGCAGTTTTTCATCTAATGGCTTGACAAATTTTAGATCTAGTATGGCTACATCTTTTTGGATATTGTTTGCTACATCTATGGCTTTGGACACCCCGCTCCCATACCCTACAAATATAGTATCTACAAGAGTGGTTTTTAGTAACTGAGAACGACCTAGCACAAACTTTTCTGCTGTGTATGGTAGCTTTTTAAATGCTCCTCGTGGGTATCTTATAGCACACGGAGTTTGCAAAGTTTCAGCAAACTGCAAGGCATATCTCATACTAATATCATCTATAGGAGCAAACATCGTCATATTTGGCAATACTCTCAACATAGATATATCAAACTGCCCTTGGTGTGTCTCGCCATCTGCTCCTACTATACCTGCTCTATCTATAGCAAATACCACAGGTAGATTCATCAAGCATACATCATGGACGATCTGGTCAAATCCTCGCTGGAGAAACGTAGAGTATATCACTACAAATGGCTTGAAACCTAGCTTTGCCATAGATGCCATAGAGGTGATGGCATGCTGTTCTGCTATGGCTACATCCCAAAATCTATCTGGAAACTGTCCTATAAGCTTGTCCATGCCAGTGCCATTTGGCATGGCAGCCGTGACTCCTACTATTTTGTCGTTGGATTTTGCTAGTTCCAACAAGTTTTCAGCAAACAGTTCTGTGGTGTCTTTGGTGGTTTTTTTGTTTAGAAACTCTCCAGTGCTAGCATCAAACGGTCCTACACCGTGCCACTTTTCGTGGTGTCCCTCGGCTATCTTGTAGCCTTTGCCTTTGGTAGTTTTAGCATGAACTATCACTGGTTTTTTCATATCTTTTGCGATTTTGAGTGTATCTACTATCTCTTTGATGTCATGTCCGTCTATAGGACCTATGTAGTCGCAACCCATCTCTTCAAACATCAGTCCCGGAGTGATGAGCTTCAAGCTCTCTTCTAGCCGTTTGGCTATATATATACCGCTGTTTGGACTGTATTTTTGCAATACTTTTTCTACCTTTTTTTTGAATCCTTGATATGTCTGTCCTGCTAGTAGCCGACTGAGATATTTACTGATAGCTCCTATTGGTCTAGCTATGCTCATCTCGTTGTCGTTTAGGATTATAACCACAGGCAATTTTAGATCGCCTAGCTCGTTGAGTGCTTCATATACAAGTCCAGCACTCATAGAGCCATCGCCTATCATCACTACTGGAGTTTTGTCTTGAAAGTTTAACCTAAATGCCTTGGCAGCACCTACTGCTAGAGATATAGAAGTGGAGCTGTGACCACTTACAAAGTAGTCATATATTGACTCTTTTGGCTTTGAAAAGCCACTTAGACCACCGTATTGTCGCAAAGTTTTAAACTCTTGCCATCTGTTAGTCAGTAGTTTGTGTGCATAACATTGATGAGACACATCAAATATAAACGGCTCTTGCTCTATATCAAAAACTATGTGCATACCCATGATAAGCTCCACAGCACCTAGCGACGAGCTTAGGTGTCCGCCGTTTTTTGATACTACATCTATGATACGATTTCGTATTTGAGAGCTTAGAAGTTTGAGCTCATCTTGGGATTTTTGGCGGATATCCATAAATTTATACGAAACTTCCTAGTGAAAGCAACTTTTTGTATCTTTGATCCAATCTTTTTTGTCGTGGTATTTGCTTGAGTTCGTTTATACTATGAATAATATAATCACCGACTGCCTTAAATGCTTCTGCTTTTTTTCTGTGAGCTCCTGTGAGTGGTTCATCTACTATGTCGTCTATAAGCTTCATAGCTTTCAGGTCATCAGGCACTAGCTTTAGAGCTTTTGCAGCTGTCTCTACCTTTTTTGGATCATCCCAAAGTATGGCGGCACAGCCCTCTGGCGATATGACAGAATAGACACTGTATCTCATCATGGCTAGTTTGTCTGCTACTCCTATAGCTAGCGCTCCACCAGAACCGCCCTCACCTATGACTATAGATATGGTTATAGTGTCCAAGTCGCTAAACTCAAAGAGATTTTTCGCTATCGCTTCACTTTGACTTCGCTCTTCTGCTCCTATACCCGGATATGCTCCGGGAGTATCTACTAGCATGACTATCGGTATATCAAATTTTTCTGCTACTTTTGCTACTCTTAGAGCTTTTCTGTAGCCTTCTGGATTTGGCATACCGAAGTTTCTTTTGATCTTATTTTTGACACCCCTGCCCTTTTGTTCTCCTATGAGTAGCACTTTTTGATCTCCTAGCATACCAAAAAAGCACACGATAGCTGGGTCATCACTCAAGTGTCTGTCGCCGTGTATCTCGTAGTAGTCAGATAGAAGCGATCGCACATAATCCAGAGCATACGGTCTATCTATATGTCTAGCTAGTTTGAGCTTTTGAAAATCATCCAAACTACCATAAGTCTTTTTGATCTCTTTTTCTAGTTTGGTCTCTAGTATAGCCACAGCATATTCGTCAGCTTTGGCTTTTGCAGATATTATATCCTCTTCTATAGTTTTGAGATTTTGTTCGAAGTCCAAATATGTAGCCATCTGTTATCCTTTGTAGTTTTTCAATATAACAACAGCATTTGTGCCACCAAAACCAAATGAGTTGGACATGACTATGTTTAGCTCTTTTTTTCTAGCTTTGTTTGGCACATAATCCAAGTCGCAGTCGTCATCACTGATGATTTGGTTTATGGTAGGTGGCATTATACTTTCTTTCATGGCTTTTATAGATACGACAGCTTCTATAGAACCGGCCGCTCCTAGACAGTGTCCTATCTGACCTTTGATAGATGATACTGGAGGACACTCTTGATTGTCTTTGAAAAGTTGTTTTATGGCGGCTGTTTCATTTTTGTCATTTACCGGTGTGCTTGTGCCGTGGGCATTGACATAGTCTATATGTAGTTCCCCGCCGTTGTTTCGTTTTGCCATATCATATGCGGCTTTCATAGCTCTATATGGTCCATCTTGTGTAGGTGTAGTTATGTGGTTGGCATCGCCACTTTCACCAAAACCTAAAACTTCAGCATATATTTTTGCTCCACGGTTTGTAGCGGACTCTAAACTTTCTACGACCAATGCTCCAGCTCCCTCTCCCATGACAAAACCATCTCTACCTTTGTCAAATGGTCTTGAGGCTCTCTTTGGGTCGTCGTTTCTAGTAGATAGTGCTTTCATGGCGGCAAATCCGCCTATACCGGCACCTGTGATAGCTGACTCTGCTCCTACGACCAACATCTTAGATGCACCACCTAGTGCTATGGTCTTGTAAGCTTCTGCTATAGCATGAGTTCCAGCCGCACAAGCTGTCACTACAGACAGGTTTGGTCCTTTTATATTGTGAGCGATTGTCACAAAGCCACCTAGCATATTTACAAGTGATGATGGTATAAAAAATGGTGAGATTTTACTAGGAGAACGGTTGTTGCACACTAGTGAGTTTTTTTCTATATTTGGCAAGCCACCTATACCAGATGCCGAGACTATACCCATATCATCTGCTATATCATCTGATAGTTTGTTGTCTATCAAAAGATCGGCATCGCTCATAGCTTCAGCACTAGCATGGATACCAAGCTGGATAAATCTATCTGCTTTTTTGGCTTCTTTTTTGCCCAATATAGCAGTAGGATCAAAATCTTTTACTTCAGATGCTATCTGCGCCGAAAACTCTTTTATATCAAATAAGCTAACTATATCTATACTTGTCTTGCCATCTACTATAGCATCAAATGATTCTTGGGTGTTTTTGCCCAAGCCGTTTATCATACCTATACCAGTTATTACGATTTTTTGCATTTTTGCTCCTTGTTCTTTAAAAATAACCTATTATTTTATGATATTTTGAAAAAACAAGACAGCCCATAGGGCTATCTCGTGTTGTCTATTTGTGAGTTTCTATATACTTCAGTGCATCTGCTACTGTCAAAATATTCTCAGCATCTTCGTCTGGTATCTCGATATCAAACTCTTCTTCAAGAGCCATAACCAACTCTACGACATCTAAGCTATCTGCTCCTAAATCCTCTACGA